>DASTFY010000324.1:0-18764 GCA_035719525.1 Acidimicrobiales bacterium | reverse complement strand
GCCCGGAGTCGGCGGCGGTGTACTACCGCGTCGACAGCCAGACGGCCACACCCGCTCAGCAGCGAGCCTTCAAGGACGCCGCCCGCCGCTTCAGCGAGGACTGCACGGCGGAGGCGGGCCGGCCGGAACTCCTGCCCTACCTCGGAACGGCCCAGGCCGCCGAGGACCTCGAGGTCTTCCGTCAGGTCCTGCAGGACGAGCAGCTCTGGCTGTACGGCGAGTCGTACGGCACGCAGTTCTCGCAGACCTACGCCGCCGCGCATCCCGACCGGTTGGCCGGGCTGGTCCTGGACGGCACCGTCGATCTCACCCTCGACGGGCCCGGTTTCTACGAACAGCAGGCCCGTGCCTTCAGCGACACCGTCACGGCCACCCTGCGGCACTGCACCCAGGTCCCCGCCTGCGCCGCCGACCTGGGCGGTGACGCGGTGCGGCTGTATGACCGGCTGGCGGCCGACCTGGCGGCCGCGCCGCGGTCATTCGAGTTCCCCCTGGCTGACGGGGGCACGGATCGCCGAGCGTTCAGCTTCACCGACCTCGAAGTGGTGGCGGCCGGCCAGGTCTACAACGAGGGCGACCGGATGATGCTGCAGCGCGCGCTCGCCGGGGCGGCCCGGGGCGACGTGGTCCCGCTGGCCCGCCTCCTCTATCTCTCACTCGGCGTCGACCCGCAGACCGAGCAGGTCATCCCTGACCCGTCGTACTCCGATGCCATCTTCTACGGCGTGGAATGCCAGGACTACGCCTACTTCTCCGGTACTCCGGACGAGCGCGCCGACGCCTACCTGCGGGCCGGGCAGTTCGTCGAGGCCGCCGTTCCTCGCCTGGCCTCGCTGTTCTACGGCGACCTGCCCTGTGCGTTCTGGCCCGACGCCACCACCGATCCTGCCCGCCCGGCACCGCTGGTGGCCGAGGGCGTCCCGACGCTCGTCCTCGGGGCCACGGCGGACCCGGCGACGCCCTACGCGAACGGCGTCTCCGTCTTCGGGCGACTAGCCGACGGCTACCTCGTCAGCCAGGAGGGCGGCCCCCACGTCATCTTCGGGCGGGGCAACTCCTGCCCTGATGACCTGGTGACGGAATTCCTCGTGCACGATCGGCGGCCGGAGCGGCGTCGCACCACCTGTCCGGGCTATCTGGTGGACGACTACGTGCCCATCGCACCGGCCGATGCCGGCTCCTTTGACGCCACCGAGGAGGTGCTGGCTTCGGCCGAGACGGAGATCGGCTACCTGCCGGAGTACTACTACTGGGACGGCGTGGAGCCCTCGGCGACGGGTTGCGGCCAGGGTGGCACTCTCGGTCTCACCGGCGACGGCGTCACGTACCGGTTCGACCTCGACCGCTGCGCGTTCTCGAACGGCTTCGCCATGACGGGCCGCGGCTCGTACGACTCTGCGGTCGACCGCTTCGAACTGCATGTCCGTGTCGGCCCCGAGTGCCGGCTCGACTACGTGCGGGTCGGCACCCGCACCGAGGTGCGAGGGGACTGCGACGGTCGGGCGGTCAGCTCCGACGGCGATCGGGAGCGGGCGGACCGGCGAGAGCGAGAGCCGGAGCGATCGCGGCCAGCAGACGGGGACCGTGCCGGCGGGCCATGAGCGGCCCGAAGCCGGTGACCTCAGCCAGCGCCTCTATCGAGTCCGGCCGGGCGGCCGCAATGGCGGCCAATGTGCGATCCTCGACCACCGCGGTCTCCTCGATGCGGGCCGCGCGCGCCGCGTCGCGCCGCCAGGCCCGTAGCGCCGCGAGGACGGGATCCACCGTCGGCGGAACAGCGAGGGGACGCAGCTCGGCCGGCGGCGGGATCGCCGGTTCCACGGACGTCTCCAACGCGTCGACGAAGGAGCTGGGCTGCGAGCCGTAGCAGGTGATGATCAGCTCCCGCTCGGCCCGGGTGACCGCGACGTGGAACAGACGGCGTTCCTCGGCGCGGGCGGCGGACGTGCGGGCCGACGAGTGGGGAACGACGCCGGCCACGGCGCCGATCACGACAACGGTCGGCCACTCCAGGCCCTTGGCGGCGTGGAAGCTGAGCAGGGCCACCGCGTCCTCTCCGCTGGCCAGACCGTCACCTCCACCCCCCGTCGACAGCCAGGTCCGAAGGGCCGGGCCGTCCGCGGCCGGCTCCTGGGCCAGCAAGTCCTCGACGGCGCGCACGAAGGGCGCGGGCAGCACGGCCCCGGCGCCGTCCTCGTGCTCGGTGTCGGCCGGCTCGTCGGCGAGGGTCTCCTCCAGCCACGACCGCAGCGAACCGGGACCGGTCACCGATCGCAGCTCGGCCAGCGCCGCCGCGACGATGGGATCCTCTGATGGCCGTCCTCGTCGGCGGGCGGGGATGCCGGCGCGCGAGAGCGCGTCGGCCACCGGCTCCAGCTGCGCGTTCGTCCGCGCCAGAACGGCGATGGAGCGCCAGCGTCCGCCCGGCGGCCTGGCGTCACGCACCATGGCAGCCACGCCGCGCGCTTCGCTGGGGGCGTCGGCGAAGCGCACCAGGCGCGGTGCCGTCCCGTCGGGGCGGGTGACCTGCGGCGCTCCGTCGGCCGCGCCGGTCAGGATGGCATGGCCGAAGGCGACGATCTGCGGGCTGGAGCGATGGCTGTGCCGGAGGCGCAGGATGGTCGCACCCGGGTGGTGCTCCGCGAAGGATTCCAGCCACCGCCCGTCGGCACCGTTCCAGCCGTAGATGGCCTGGTGGGGATCGCCGACCACACACAGGTCCGCCCGCCCGCCCCGCCAGGCCTCGAGCAACGCATGCTGCAGCGGGTTCACGTCCTGGAACTCGTCGACGAACAGGTGGCGGAAGCGCCAGCGGATCGCGGCGGCATAAGCGGCGTCGCGCTCGACCTCGGTCCGGGCGAGCGAGAGCAGGTCGTCGAAGTCGACCAGGCGGCGCTGGTTCTTCAGGTGCTCGTACCGAGCGAACACGTCGGCGACCTGAGCGGGCGCGGCGTGGGTGCGGCGACCGGCCGCGGTCGCGGCGCGGCAATAGGCCTCGGGAGCGGCCCGCTGCGCCCTGGCCCAGTCGATCTCGGCGGTCATCTCCAGCGCGACGCCGCGTATCGGCGCCCGGTTCCGCTCGGTGAGCACCTCTTCGACCAGTCGCAGCCGGCTGGGGGCCAGATCAGGAGCTCGGCGCCGCTGGTCCTGCCAGCGTTGCCGGAGCAGGCGGTACGCCAGCCCGTGGAACGTGCCCGCGGCCACGGCGTCGCGCGGACCGAGCGTCGACAGGCGGCGGGTCAGCTCGCCCGCGGCACGGCGCGTGAAGGTGATGACCAGCACGTGCCCGGCGTCGGCCGAACCGTCGGCCAGCCGTCGGGCGATGCGCCGGGTGAGCACCCGCGTCTTGCCGCTTCCCGCCGGCGCCACGATGCACAACGGTCCGCCGTCGGACAGGACAGCGGCGCGCTGGTCCGGGTCGAGGTCGGCCAGCAGCAGATCGAGATCCACCGGCTCACGGTAGATGCCGCGGCGGCGGAGGTCTCCGATCGCGCTGCGCCGATCACTACGCTCCGGCCATGCCCTACCCGCAGGAGCTGCTCAACAGCCACGAGAAGATCGTCGTGGACAACCACCCCCACTGGCTCTACTTCCTGGAGCCCGCTCTTGCCGGCCTGGGCACGTTGCTCCTCTTGGCGATCGTGGCCTTCCGGACGTCCGGGGACGCCAGGAACGTGCTGGTGACCATCCTGCTGCTCGTCGCCGTCGGACTGGCGCTCTGGGCGCTGGTGAGGTTGATCAACTGGCGGGCCGTCGACTTCGTGATCACGACCGACCGGGTGATCTACCGCTCCGGCGTCTTCGCCAAGCGCGGCGTGGAGATCCCCCTGCCCCGGGTCAACAACGTCAACTTCAGCCAGGGGATCCTGGAGCGGCTGCTCGGCGCCGGCAACCTGATGATCGAATCGGGCGGCGAGGAGGGACAGTCCCACTTCACCGACATCCGGGAGCCGCAGCACGTCCAGCGGATCATCCACGAGCAGATCGAGGCCTATCGCAACCGCCGCTGGGACGACGACGACGGGCGCCCGGGTCCTGCCGCCAGCCCACCTCCACCTCCGCCACCGCGGACCGATCTTCCGGTGAGCGTGGCCGACGAGATCGCCAAGCTCGAGGAGCTCGTACAGCGGGGCACCATCACCCCCGCGCAGTTCGAGGCCCAGAAGCAACGCCTCCTCGGCGGCTGACCGCCGGATCGCCCTCCCGCCCGCGCTTGTGTCGACGGATGCCGCGCTGAGCGCGGCGAGCCCCGACACAAACCGGTCCCGAGGCTTACACGACGGGTTGGTAGCCGCTGAAGTCGCCGACGTCGTCGCGCACCAGGCGGCGGACACGGACCACGGCCGCCAGGTCCAGCGGGCCGTAGACGTGGGGGAACAGGGTCCCGGCGGCCACTCCGGGAGGTGGGGCGGGATCCGGCGCCTCCCAGCGGACCTCGGCCCGCAGCTTCGCCGCGTCCAGCTCGAGCACGACGAGCTCGTCCACTGCCGCGCGGTAGTAGGCGTTGGCGACCGCCAGCATGACGGCGTCGTCCCCGCTGCAGTGGACGAAGCCGTCGACGTCGTAGCTGTCCGGCCGGTAGTCGCCGGCGTCACGCACGTGCTCCCACACGGTCAGCGGTAGGAGGTGCAGCAGGCTCACACCGGAGGGATGCCGTTGTGGCGCTCGGTGAACACCCTGGGCTTGCCCACGGCCACGCCCAGCCTGGCCACGACCTCGCGGCGGAGCTCCTCGGGCGGCACGACGGCGTCGATCACCAGGTTGCTGGCCAGGTGCAGAAGATCGACGTCCTCCTCGTACAGGCGGCGTTGCTCCTCCACGAACGCAGCCCGCTCGGCCGGGTCCTCGATGGCTTGGATCCGGTTGTAGAAGACGGCGTTGACCGCCGCCTCCGGGCCCATCACGGCGATCTTGGCCGAGGGCAGGGCGAGGCAGGCGTCGGGATCGAAGGCCGGCCCGCACATGGCGTAGAGCCCGGCCCCGTAGGCCTTGCGCACGATGACGCTGACCTTCGGGACGGTGGCCTCGCTGACCGCCGTGATCATCTTGGCGCCATGGCGGATGATGCCCTCCCGCTCGACCTGCGAGCCGATCATGAAGCCCGGCACGTCGGCCAGGAAGAGGAGGGGCACGTTGAAGGCGTTGCACAACCAGATGAAGCGGGCCGCCTTGTCGGCCGAGTCGCCGAACAGCACACCGCCCTTCATCGCCGGGTTGTTGGCCACGACGCCGACGCTGTTGCCCTCCAGCCGGCCGAAGCCGATGATCAGCTCCCGGGCGAACAGCGGCTTGATCTCGAAGAAGCTGCCCTCGTCCACCAACGCCTCGACGACGCGGTGCATGTCGTAGCCCCTCCGGTCGTCGTCGGGGATGAGGTCGCCGCTCAGCACGGTGGCCGGCGGGGCCCACGACTCGGCCGCCGGGGGATCCTCCCGGAAGCAGCGGGGGAGATAGGAGAGGTAGTGCCGGGCCAGGTCGAGCGCCTCCGAGTCGGAGGCGACGAGGTTGTCGCCGCACCCGGACACGGTCGTGTGCATGCGGGCGCCGCCCATCTCCTCCAGGGTCACCTTCTCGCCGATGACCTCCTCGGCCATGCGGGGTGAGCCGAGGTACATGGAGGCGTTGCCCTCGACCATCACGACGATGTCGCAGAACGAGGGGATGTAGGCGCCGCCGGCCGCCGACGGCCCGAACAGGCAGCACACCTGGGGGACCCGGCCCGACAGGCGCACCTGGTTGTAGAAGATGCGGCCCGCACCTCGGCGCCCAGGGAACAGCTCGACCTGGTCGGTGATGCGGGCGCCGGCCGAGTCGACCAGCCACACCACCGGCAGCTCGTGGCGCAGGGCGTCCTCGGTGAGGCGGATGATCTTCTCGACCGTCCTCGCGCCCCACGACCCGGCCTTGACTGTGGGGTCGTTGGCCATCACGCACACCGGGCGCCCATCGACCAGGCCCCGCCCGGTCACGACGCCGTCCGCCGGCAGGTCGTCGGCCGGCGCCAACGCATTGGCCAGGAGGGCGTCCTCCACGAACGAGCCAGGGTCCAGTAGCAGGTCCAGGCGGTCCCGAACGAACAGCTTGCCCTGTCGCGCCAGCTTGTCGGCCTCCTTGTGCAGGTTGCCCTGTCGCGCCCGCTCGGCGGCGTCGCCGATCGCTTCGCGACTCATCTGCGACTCACGCCGTTTCGATCCCAGCCGCCTCGTGGAGCCCGAGCAGCTCGATGGCCGCGTCGCGCATCTTGAACTTCTGCACCTTGCCCGTCACCGTCATCGGGAACTCGTCGACCAGGTGGACGTAACGGGGGATCTTGAAGTGGGCGATGCGGCCCTGGCAGAACGCCCGAACGTCCTCGGCGGTGAGCTCGTCAGCGCCGTCGCGCACCTTCACCCAGGCCATGATCTCCTCGCCATAGCGGGCGTCGGGGACGCCGATCACCTGGACGTCGATGATGTCGGGATGGCTGTAGAGGTACTCCTCGATCTCGCGGGGATACACGTTCTCGCCTCCCCGGATGATCATGTCCTTGATGCGCCCGACGATGTTCAGGTACTCCTCGTCGTCCATGGTCGCCAGGTCGCCCGTGTGCATCCAGCCCGCCGGGTCGATGGCCTCGACCGTCTTCTCGGCGTCCTCCCAGTACCCCAGCATCACGGAGTAGCCCCGGGTGCACAGCTCGCCGGACTGGCCCCGGGGGACGACCCGGCCGCTCACAGGGTCGATGACCTTGATCTCGACGTGGGGATGGACCCGGCCCACGCTGCCCACCCGCTTGTCCAGCGGGTCGTCGGCGCCCGTCTGAGTCGACACCGGCGCCGTCTCGGTCATCCCGTAGCAGATCGTCACCTCCTCCATATGCATGGCCGACACGCATTGCTTCATGACCTCGATGGGGCACGGCGAGCCGGCCATGATGCCGGTGCGGAGGCTGGACAGGTCGAACCGGTGGAAGTCCGGGTGAGCCAGCTCGGCGATGAACATCGTGGGCACGCCGTAGAGCGACGTGCACCGCTCCTGCTCGACGGTCCGCAGCGTGGCCTCGGGGTCGAAGGCGGGCGCCGGGATCACCATCGCCGCGCCGTGCGTGGTGCAGGCGAGGTTCCCGAGGACCATGCCGAAGCAGTGGTAGAAGGGCACGGGGATGCAGACCCGGTCACGCTCGTCGTAGCGGCAGCCCTCGCCGATGAAGAACCCGTTGTTGAGGATGTTGTGGTGCGAGAGCGTGGCGCCCTTGGGAAAACCCGTGGTGCCGCTGGTGTACTGGATGTTGATGGGGTCGTCGAACTGGAGCTGCTCCGACCGCTCCCACAGTCGCTCGGCGTCGACGTCGACCGCCCCCGCCACGAGCGCATTCCACTCCGGGGTCTCCAGGAAGATCACCCGCTCGAGGGCCGGGAGATCGGGGTGGACCTCGGCCACCATGGCCTTGTAGTCGCTGGTCTTGAACGCCAGCGCGGCGATGAGCAGCCGGCAGCCGGACTGCTGCAGGGCGTAAGCCACCTCGTGGGTCCGGTAGGCCGGATTGAGGTTGACCAGGATGGCGCCCATGCGGGCCGTGGCGTACTGGACGAGCACCCACTCGGCGTTGTTGGGGCTCCAGATGCCGACGCGGTCGCCGGGCTCGATCCCGGCCGCCATGAGCGCCCTGGCCAGCTCGTCCACCGCGGCGTCGAGCTGCGCGTACGTGAGGCGGACCTGCTGGAAGGGGACCACGAGCGCCTCGTGGTCCGGGACGCGGGCGGCAGTGCGGGCCAGGTTCTCGCCGATCGTCTGGCCGATCAACGGCACCTCCGACGTCCCGTTCGAGTAGGACAGGATCGTTTCGGGTATCGCGCTCATCGACTCGCTGTGCTCCTCGGCCGTGCCCCGTCACCTTAGGGTTCTCGGCGGTACTGTGCCGACGTGGCCACCCCCGTGCACGAGCTCGACCTGCCCTCGGTCGCCGCGCTCACCTCCGACCGCAGCTCGAGCCTCGCCTTCTTCGAGCAGCACCGCGCCGAGCACTGGCTGGTCCGCAGCGAGTTCGGCTACGTGCTGACCCGTTACGAGGATTGTGTGGCCGTGCTGCGCGAGCGACGGTTCCACTCCGCCGTGCGGCTCATCGCGCAGCTCCAAAACGTCACCGATCCGGTGTTCGTGAGCCGCAACGAGCGCCCTTCGATCCTCACCGCCGAAGGAGACGACCACGCCCGGCTCCGCCGGCTGGTGGCGCCGGCGTTCACGCCCAAGGCGGCCGACCGCCTTCGTCCCTTCATGCGCGAGGTGATCGAGGAGCTGGTCGACGACGTGGCGTCCCGCGGGCGCTGCGACCTGGTGAGCGACATCTGTGAGCCGTACCCCATCCCGATCATCTGCGAGTTGCTCGGCGCGCCGAGACAGGACTGGAAGAGCTTCAGCGTCTGGGCGACAGATCTTCTGCGCATCTTCAACGGCAACCTGGCCGAGGACGGGCCGCTGATCATCAAGGCCCAGGACGACCTCGACGAGTACGTCGGCGGGCTCATCGAGGACCGCCGCCACCGCCCCGCAGAGGACCTGCTCACCGCGCTGATCGCCGCCGAGGAGGCGGGTGACCGCCTGAGCCACAGCGAGCTCGTGATGATGGTGGAGGCGGTGATCGTCGGTGGCACCGACACCACCCGCAACCAGCTCGGGTGCACCGTCGCCGTACTCGCCGGCCATCCCGAGCAATGGGCGCTCCTGGCCGAGCAGCCCGCGCTCGCCGGAAGAGCGGTCGAGGAATCGATGCGCTACCTCGGCGCGGTGCGGGGAACGGGTCGATTCGCCTCCGAGGACATCGTGTACCGCGATGTCCTGTTTCCCGCGGGCACATTCGTGTTCCCGAACTTCACGGCATCCAACTTCGACCCCGCGGCCTTCGATGCGCCCGAGCGCTTCGACATCACGAAGGCACCGGCGTCGTGCCCCCAGCTGACCTTCGGCAGCGGGATCCACTACTGCCTCGGTGCCTCACTGGCGCGAGCCGAGCTGCAGGAGGCGCTGCCGATCCTCGCCCGCCGTCTACCGGACCTCCAGCTCGACGGCGAGATCGTCTGGAAGCCCGACACCTTCGGCATCTGGGGTCCGCGGCAGCTCCCGTTGCGCTTCGCGCCCGGCTACTGACCGCAGGCGAGCCGCCTCAGGGCAGGCCGCAAGCGGGGACGATCCGGTCCGGATTGACCCACCGCGCGCCGGGCGGCGACACTCTCGACCATGCCGAAAGCGATGCTCAACAGCGGGATCGAGCTCGAGTACGAGACCCTCGGTTCGCCCAGCGATCCCGTCCTGCTCCTCGTCCAGGGCCTGGGCACCCAGCTCATCGCCTGGGATGACGCCCTCTGCGAGCTGCTGGTGGCCGGCGGGCTCTTCGTCATCCGTTTCGACAACCGGGACTGCGGTCTGTCCACCACCTTCGACGCCGCCGAGGTGGACCTCGCAGCGGTGATGACCGCGGCCATGGCCAGGCAACCGATGCCGCCGGTGCCCTACACCCTGTCGGACATGGCCGCAGATGCGGTCGGCCTGCTGGACCACCTGGGGATCGACCGGGCGCACGTCCTGGGCGCCTCGATGGGCGGGATGATCGCGCAGACGATCGCCGTCGAGCATCCGCACCGGGTGGCTTCGCTGATCTCGATCATGTCGATGACCGGTGAGCTCGAGCACGGCGAGCCGACGCAGGAGGCGCTCGCGGTGCTGTTCACGCCGCCGCCCACCGACCGGGAGGGATGCATCGCGGCCGCCAGGTCGATGGCGGTGTGGAGCTCGCGGCGCTGGTTCGACCTTGCTCGCGCCGAGGACCACGCCGCCCGCGCCTACGACCGCCGCTACTACCCGCAGGGCGTGGCGCGCCAACTGACGGCGATCTACGCCTCCGGCTCGCGCGCTGAGCAGCTGGCGGAGGTCGACACGCCCACCCTCGTCATCCACGGGTTGGACGATCAGCTGATCACCCCGGCCGGCGGGCGCCGCACGGCGGAGCTGATCCCGAACGCCACCCTCCTGATGGTGGCCGACATGGGTCACGATCTGCCGCCGCCACTGTGGCCGTTCCTCACGGGAGCCATCCTCGGCTTCACCCGGACGGTCATCGATGCTGCGGCCGCCCGCGCTCCCGCGCGGGCCGGCGCTTCCTGACGCCGAGGCCTCCGCGTGTCCGGACCGCTCGACGGCCTGCGCATCATCGAGCTGGCCGGCATCGGCCCCGGCCCGTTCGCCGCGATGATGCTGTCGGACATGGGCGCCGAGGTCGTGCGGGTCGAGCGGTGCCAGTCGGTGCGCGACAGGGCCGGCGACGGACCGGGCTGGGATGTGCTGAACCGAGGCCGGCGCAACCTCGCTCTCGACCTGAAGAACCCCGACGGCATCGACGCGCTGCTCCGCCTGGTTGAGAAGGCGGACGCGCTCGTCGAGGGCTTCCGTCCGGGCGTGACGGAACGCCTGGGGGCCGGGCCGGACGCGTGCTTCGCGCGAAACCCCAAGCTGGTGTACGGGCGCATGACGGGCTGGGGGCAGGAGGGCCCGTACGCCCACGCCGCCGGGCACGACATCAACTACATCGCCCTGGCTGGCGCCCTCGCCCACTTCGGGCGCCACGGCGAAGCCCCGACGCCTCCGCTCAACACTGTGGGCGACTTCGGCGGCGGAGGCATGTTGCTGGCCTATGGCGTGGTCTGCGCGCTCCTGGAGGCGCAGCGCAGCGGGCAGGGCCAGGTCGTGGACGCCGCCATGGTCGACGGTGCTGCGGTGCTGATGGCCATGTTCTGGGGGATGCGCCAGATCGGCGGGTTCGACGAGAACCGCAGGGGAGCGAACCTGCTCGATACCGGCGCCCACTTCTACGACGTCTACCGGTGCGCGGACGGCCAGTACGTGTCGATCGGGTCGATCGAGCCGCAGTTCTACGCCGAGCTGCTACGGCTCACCGGCCTGCGCGCGGACCCCGAGCTGGCTAACCAGATGGACCCCGCCCTCTGGCCGGTCCTCAAGACGCGGCTGGAGAAGGTCTTCCGGACGAAGACCCGCGACGAGTGGTGCGCGCTCATGGAGGGCAGCGACGTGTGCTTCGCGCCCGTCCTGACCATGAGCGAAGCGGCTGAGCATCCGCACAACGTGGCCAGGGGCACCTTCATCGACGTGGCCGGAGCGCTCCAGCCCGCGCCCGCGCCGCGCCTCAGCCGCACGCCCGGCGCCGTGGGCCGCCCACCGGCCCATCCGGGGCAGCACACGCAGGAGGTGCTGCTCGACTGGGGGTTCGCCCAGGACGAAGTCGAGGCGCTCCTGGCCTCGGGCGCGGCGAGGTAGCGCCGTGGGCACCCTGGTCTGCTTTCACGCCCATCCCGACGACGAGTCACTGACCACCGGAGGCACGATGGCCCGCGCCGTCGCCGAGTGTCACCGCGTGGTGCTGGTGGTAGCCACGAACGGCGAGCACGGAGAAGCGCCCGAGGACCTGGCCCCCGGCGAGACGCTGGTTGAACGACGGCGAGCCGAGACGGCACAGTCGGCTGAGGCCCTGGGCATCGACCGGGTGGTCTGGCTCGGCTACTCCGACTCCGGGATGACCGGGTGGGATCAGAACGCGCACCCCGACGCGTTCCTGCAAGCCGATGTGGACCTAGCCGCGAGCCGCTTGGCCGAAGTGCTCCGGGAGGAGCGGGCCGACATCCTGACGACGTACGACTGGCACGGGAACTACGGCCATCCGGACCACGTCAAGGCGCATGTCGTAGGCCACCGGGCGGCCGAGCTGGCCGGGACTCCTCGGTTGTTGGAGGCGACCATGAACCGGGACGAGCTGATCCGGCTGATGGAGCTGGCGCGAGAGATGGGGCAGCCCGTCGAGGTCGACGGCGAGGAATGGGACCCCGGGGGGCCGGCCGACGACGGCAATCCGTTCGGGACGGTCGCCGCGGACATCACCATGGCAGTGGACGTCTCGGCCTTCCTCGACCGGAAGCGAGCGTCCCTGGCGGCCCACCGGAGCCAGGTGACCGACACCAGCGCTCTGCTCGAGATGCCGCAGGAGATGTTCGCCGCGAGCTTCAGTACCGAGTGGTTCATCGAGCCCGGCGTCGAGACCGACGGGCCCCAGCCAGGTTGGATCTTCCCCTGAGCCCGCGCCTCTACCTGGTGCGCCATGGACGGGCCGCCGCCGGCTGGGACGACGATCCGAACCCGCCCCTCGACGAGGTGGGCCGGGCGCAGGCGTCGGCCGTCGCCGCCCGGCTGGGGGAGCTGGTTCCGGGCGGCCTGCCGGTGGTGTCGAGCCCATTGCGCCGGTGCCTGGAGACCGCGGCGCCCCTGGCTGCCCGCTGGCAGGTCGCGCTGGCGGTGGACCCGCTCGTGGCGGAGATCCCCTCGCCGGAGGGCGTTGCCATGGGGGAGCGGGTGGCCTGGCTGCGTGACGCGATGCTTGGCCGCTGGACCGACCTCGGGCCGCGCTACACGGAGTACCGGGACGCGGTGATCGAACGGCTGCTGGGGTGCGCCGCGCCGACGGTGTTCGTCAGCCACTTCGTCGCCATCAACGCCGCCATCGGGTCCGCGCTCGGCGACGATCGCCTCGTCCTGCGCTCACTGGACAACTGCTCGGTCACCGTCCTCGACGTCGACGGCGACGCGCTGCGCCTGGTCGAGGCCGGGCACGAGGCCGACACCCTCATCCGGTAGGAGTGCGCTGAAGTAGTGGGGTGCGCAGATCGCCGAGGGAGGACCGGCGAGATGCGTGCATCCACTGCTTCAGGGTGCTCCTTGGAAACCGCGGCGCTCGGCGACCGGGACATGGTTACCCTCGCCGGCGTGTCAATCGTGAAGATCAACGCCATCACCGTCCCTCCCGAGGCGGGCGACGAACTGGCCCATCGCTTCGCCGCCCGAGCGGGCGCGGTGGACCGTCAGGACGGGTTCCAGGGCTTCGAGCTGCTCCGCCCGACCGACGACCGCCGGACCTGGCTGGTCGTCACCCGCTGGCGGGACGAGGCCGCGTTCGACACCTGGGTCTCGTCGCCCGCGTTCGGCCACGGCCACCAGGGCCCCAAGCCGCCCGACGGCGGCCCCGAGCCGACGGCAAAGCCCCTGGCCATGACCTCCGAGCTGTGGTCCTACGAGACGGCGCACGAGGCGGCGCCCCAGTAGCCTGCCGGCGGTGATGGCCCCCGCCTTTGCAGGAGGTTCGACGTGAAGCGGATGCTGCCGGTCGACGAGCTGGCCCGGGACGAGCGCTTCAACCACATGCGCGTCGAGGAGGTGATCCTCGATCCCCGCAATGCCAGCCCCAAGGCACGGATCAACACGCTGGCGCCGTCGTACGAGAACGCCAGCGAGAATGCCCGGTCGCTGATGCACGGCATCTTCGTGGGCGAGATCCAGGCGCTGGAAGGCGCCGGACGGACCTGTTGGGACTTCGAGACCGGCGACGGACGGGAAGACGCCCCGTTCGCGCTCAAGTTGGACATGGCCCGCCAGTGCTGGGACGAGGCCCGCCACGTGGAGATTTCCTGCAAGTTGTCGGATCACATGGGCTCGACCATCGGCGAGTTCGCCGAGCAGACCCTGCTCTACGAGGCGGCCTGCCACCCGGACCCCGTTCTGCGCCTGACGGGCGTCAACCGCGCCCTCGAAGGCCTGGCGATCGACGTGTTCAAGACCATGCGGGACTTCGGCCAGACCCTCTCCGATCCGGTGCTCGCGTTCGCCGAGGACTGGATGCTGGCCGACGAGGTGACCCACGTGAAGATGGGCTCCGACTGGTTGCGCCGGCTGACGGCGACGGACCCCGACCGGCAGAAGCAGGCGCTGGAGTTCCAGCGCGCCGTCGACAAGGTGTTCAGCTTCGGTGGGTTCCGGGGCGAGCAGGACGAGAACCCCATCCATCTCGCCCGCAACTTCCGCCGCCTGGCCGGGTTCACGGACGAGGAGATCACCGACCTGGTCGACATCGCCGCCGAGGCCTACGCGGAGGCCGCGGCGGTGCAGGAAGCGGCGCTGGCCGCCGGAACCGATTGACGGCGGCTCCCGTCCTCGCCGCCACTCTCCTGGAGCTCCACACCGGCTGGGCCTGGTTCGTCATCATCGGCAACGGATTGGCCGGACTGTGGGCACTCGCGGCCCACTGGCTTCCCACGCTGCGCTCCCGGGCGCTGTGGTGGTTCACCGGCTTGGCCGAACTCACGATCTTCGTCCAGGTGGCGCTCGGTGTGGGCCTGGTGTCCGGGCAGGGCTTCGTGGCGCCCAAGTTCCACATGTTCTACGGCTTCGTGGCCATCATCGCCGTGGCCATCATCTACAGCTACCGCACCCAGATGCGGCATCGGCTGTACCTGCTCTACGGCGTGGGCGGCCTGTTCCTCATGGGCCTCGGCATCCGCGCCATGCTCGTCGGCCAGGCCTGAGTCTCCGTCGCCGCTGCGGTGCGCCGGCCAAGCCGGACGCACCCGCTACAGGTTCACTACCGGGCAGGTGAGGGTGCGGGTGATGCCGCCGATCATCTGGACCTTGGACAGGACCATCTTGCCGAGGTCGTCCATGGTCTCGGCCTCGGCCTTGGCCACGACGTCGTAGGGGCCCGTGACGTCGTCGGCCTCCGTGACGCCCTCCAACTCGCGGATCTGATGGGCCACATCGCCGGCCTTGCCGACCTCGGTCTGGATGAGGATGTAGGCGCGAACCGACATGACGGCCTCCCGTGTGCTCGGCTGTGACCGGGACTGTACCGGCCGGGGCGGGCTGGCTTCCCCTGAGGCTTCCGGTGTGGGACCGTTAGGGCGTGTACGGCCGGGTGGTCGCCAGCACCACAGAGCTGCGGGGGTTCATCCGCGAGGCCGTCGGTGACGTCTACCGCTACGCGCTGGCCCTCACGGTCTCGACCACTCGGGCGGAACAACTCACCACCGCGGCCGCGGTGCGCCTCGCTCGGCATGTGGACGCCGTCGGTGCGGCCCCGGTGTCGGCCACCCGCCTCACGCTCGTCGTGCGCCGCGAGGTGCTGGACACGCTGCCGCCCCGTCGCCGTCGCCGCCGCACGCTGCCACCGACTGCGGCGCCGGGCGATTTCGCCCGCTCGACGTCGTCGCTGGACGCGCTGGCGTCGCTGAGCATCGAGCAGCGCCTGGCGCTGGTGTTGCGCCACCACGATGGGCTGCTCCTCCCGGACATCGCGGCGGCGCTGGGCGTGACGTACCCGGAGGCGGAGCAGATCCTCCACTCCGCCCGGGACCGGCTGGCCGGCGTGGTCGAACGGTACGACGACGGCGGGGGGGCCGACCCGTTCGGCCGGCTGGTTCGCAGCGTTCCCGGTCCACCCGATGCGCTGGCCGATCGGGTGTGGGTCACGGTGGACGAGGCGCTGGTGCCGGACTACGCCGAAGACGGTTCGGTCTGGACCCACGGCAAGGCCGGCCGGGTACCGGACCTCTCCGATGGCGACGACCCGCTGGGCTGGGAAGGGTTCAACGCGGTGCCGGTCGACGAGCGCCACGTCCCTCCGGCGCGCGAGGCGAGGCATGTGGGCACCACGCTGCTCATCGGGGCCGGAGCGCTCGGCGTGCTCCTGGCCGTGGCCGCGCTGACGGCACCCCGGGACGACCAGGCGGACACCACGGCCGGAGGCATCGGAGCCACCACCCCGTCGGACGCCCCGCTGACGAACCCGACGACTGTGGCGACGTCGGTAGCGGGCACCGCGCCCGCCAGGATCGGTCGCGGTGCCACGCCACCGGCCGTGGTGGACCTGGTCATCGATGCCGAGCTGGTGTCACCGCACAGCCCTACCGAGGTGCAGCCGCTGAACGACCCGACCGTCACCCGTCCCGATCCGACCCGGCTGGCCGAAGTCTCCGTCCGGGTGCGCAACCGGGACGACGTCAGCCAGCTGGTGGTGCGCCGGCACAACGACGACGGCACCAGTGACGTGTGGCTCCTCAGCGTCGAGGGGCGGGTGCGTGATTCACAGGTCGACGCTCCGGAGCTGCTCCAGGCGTGGGGGATCGACCAGGGCAGCGTGATCGTGTCACTCCGGGTGGCCGGCGACCCCGATGCCCGCGTGCTGGCCGGCCTGCGGGCGGGCGGTGGGGGGACGTGGCTACGCCTGCCCGATGGTGCCGAGCCGCTGGTGGCCCGTCCCGACGGCTCCGTGCTGTGCACCGAACCCGGTGAAAATGGCCCCCAGCTCACCACCTACCGGGTTCTGGGCTAAGTCTTCGTCGCCGCTCTCCGCTGTCTCTTCGTCGCCATCCGCCGCTGCGCTTCGGCTGGCTCCTACTCGCTTCGCTCGGCAATGCGTCGGGCGTAGTTGCGGTGCGCCGGCCAAGCCGGACGCACCGGGCCCAGACCGCGCCGGCCATTCGGCGTCTGGCGGTGCCGTTGAAGCGTTTGTGTCGACGATCTCCGCGTTCGGCGCGGAAGTCCTCGACATAAGCGTGCCGGGGAGCCCGGTCTGCAGGCCAGCGCCCGGGCGTGGTGCGCCGGCCGAGCCGGACGCACACACCCAGGCACCTCCGCTGCGGCCACGAACGAGATCTGGAGGGGTTGGCCGGTGCCTTCGAACTCACCACCCCACACTCACAGCTTCGCTCGGCCATGCCTACAGCAGCGTTGCGGTGCGCCGGCCAAGCCGGACGCACCTGACTCAGCTAGACGATGCGAGGCGCTTCTCGAGCGAGGACAGCTCATCGCGGAGTTGGTCCGGCAAGCGGTCGCCGAACTGCGCGTAGTGCTGTTCGATCTGGGGGATGGCGGCCCGCCAACCCTCGACGTCGACCGAGAGGATCTCGGCCAGGTCGTCGGCGTCCACGTCGAGCCCGTCGGTGTCGAGCCCGGCCGGTGTCGGCAGGTGGCCGATGGCGGTGTCCACGGCGTCCACCTGGCCGGCCACCCGCTCGAACGCCCACTTGAGGACCCGGCTGTTCTCGCCGAAGCCGGGCCACAGGAACCGGCTGTCCTCGCCTCGCCGGAACCAGTTGACGAAGAAGATCTTCGGCAGCTTCTCGGCGTCGGCCCCCTCGCCGATCCTCAGCCAATGGGCGAAGTAGTCGCCCATGTTGTAGCCGCAGAACGGCAGCATGGCCATGGGGTCGAACCTCACGTTGCCCACCGCTCCGGCGGCGGCCGCCGTGGTCTCGGAGGCCATGATCGAGCCGAGGAACACGCCGTGCTCCCAGTCGAAGGCCTGGCTGACAAGAGGCACGGTCGTCCGCCGGCGGCCGCCGAACAGGATGGCCGAGATCGGCACGCCCTTCGGGTCCTGCCACTCGGGGGCGATCGACGGGCACTGGCTGGCGGGCGCGGTGAAGCGGGCGTTGGGATGCGCGGCCGGCGTCCCGCTCTCCGGCGTCCACGGGTCGCCTCGCCAGTCCGTGGCCTGCGCCGGTGGTTCTTCGGTCATACCCTCCCACCAGACGTCGCCTTCCGCGGTGAGCGCGGTGTTGGTGAACAGCGAGTTGCCCCACAAGGTGCGCATGGCGTTGGGGTTGGTGTCCATGCCGGTGCCTGGGGCCACGCCGAAGAACCCGGCCTCGGGGTTGATGGCGTACAACCGCCCGTCCTCGCCGAACTTCATCCAGCAGATGTCGTCGCCCACGGTCTCCACCGTCCAGCCGGGGATGGTGGGCACGAGCATCGCCAGATTCGTCTTGCCACACGCCGACGGGAAGGCGGCGGCGAGGTACTGCACGTCGCCGGCGGGGCTGGTGAGCTTGAGGATGAGCATGTGCTCGGCCAGCCAGCCATCGTCGCGCGCTATCACCGAGGCGATGCGGAGAGCGAAGCACTTCTTGCCCAGCAGCGCGTTGCCGCCGTAGCCGGACCCGTAGCTCCAGATCTCCCTGGTCTCGGGGAAGTGGACGATGTACTTGTTGTCCGCGTCGCAGGGCCACGGGACGTCCGCCTGGCCGTCCTCCAGCGGCGCTCCGACCGAATGGAGGCAGGGCACCCAGTCGCCCCCGCCCAACACGTCCAGCGCGTCCTGGCCCATGCGGGTCATGATCCGCATGCTGACGGCCACGTAGGGGGAGTCGGTGAGCTGCACCCCGATGTGGGCGATGGGCGACCCCAGCGGCCCCATCGAGAACGGGACGACGTACATCGTGCGCCCCCGCATCGCCCCGCGGTACAGCCCCGTGAGCTCGGCTCGCATCTCGCCGGGATCACGCCAGTTGTTGTTGGGGCCGGCCTCCTCTTCGGTGGTCGAGCAGATGAACGTCCGGTCCTCGACGCGAGCGACATCACCGGGGTCGGAGTGGGCCCAGAAGCTGTTGGGCCGCTTGGCGTCATCCAGCCGGGTGAAAGTCCCGGCGTCGACGAGCGCCGCGCAGAGGCTGTCGTACTCCCCCTCCGTGCCGTCGCACCAGTGGATGGCGTCCGGCTGGAGCACCCCCGCCCATTCCTCGACCCAGGCGGACAACCGCTCGTTGGTGGTGGTACCAGGCATGGGGCTCCTCGGGTCGGGAAGGCGGTCAGCCGCTACTCGAACGGGGTGGGCGTGTGGCCGGGAGTACCCATGTCGATCTCGCTCCCAAGCCTCAGATGGGTGGCTCGGCCGTCGCCGTCCAGGTCGAACAGGACCCGCTGGCCCTGTCGCAACATGCGGAAGACCGAGCCGTCGAGGGCGTCGCCGGCCAACTCGAACTCGGCCAGCCCAGGGCTGTCGGTGATCACCAGTCCGCCGCCCGACGTCGGGTCGTAGCTCTTGATGACTCCCTGCATCCGGTTCGTCAGCTCAGCTCCGCGCCGCACGGGCGGGCTTGACGACCTTGCCCGACTTGATG
>DASTFY010000323.1:0-5909 GCA_035719525.1 Acidimicrobiales bacterium | reverse complement strand
TCGTCCTCGACGGTCGGGCGGCCGAGCTGGCGCAGTTCTACCCGTCGGCCGGAGGACTCGCGGCCGGCGATCCCACGCCGGCGTTCCTCGCCGCGGTGGCCACTCATCGTCCCGAGGTGGAGGATGGCCTCGCCCGGGGCGTGCAGACCAACGAGGTCGGCCGAGCTGCTGTCCTCGTCGCGGGCTTCGCGCTGGTCGCTCGTCGAACCGGGCTGCCGCTGCGGCTGCGGGAGGTCGGCAGCTCGGCCGGGCTGCTGCTGCGTTGGGAGCGCTACCGCTACGTGGCCGGCGCGGTCGAGATCGGTGATCCGGCCAGTCCACTCGTGTTCGACGACGTGTGGATCGATGGGCCTCCGGATCTCAGTGGCCCGCTCGCCGTCGCCGACCGTCGAGGCTGTGACGTCGCGCCGGTCGACGCGCTGAGCGATGACGGACGCCTAACGCTGATGTCGTTCGTGTGGCCGGACCACATCGAGCGGCTGCACCGGTTGCGCAGTGCCCTCGACCTGGCCCGCGGCCATCCCGTCAGCATCGACCAAGCCGACGCCGGCCCGTGGGTCGAAACCCAGATCAAGCCGTCGGTCCCCGGCACCTGCACCGTCGTCTTCCACTCCATCGTCCTGCAGTACCTCCCGCGTGAGAGCCGACACCGGATGCGAGCGGCGCTGGAGGCCGCCGGTGCGCAGGCCACACCGGGCGCGCCGCTGGCCTGGTTGCGCATGGAACCCGCGGGGGCCGTGGCCGACGTCCGTCTCACCTGTTGGCCGGGCGGCCACGAGGAGACACTGGCCACGGCCGGGTTCCAAGGCGGCGACATCCGCTGGTTCGCTCACTGACGTCACGCTTCGCCCGACGCTGATCTCCGTCAGCGACGCCACCGCGACCACGAGTGCGGGCGCGAACGGTTCAGCGCCGGGACACGTTGGGGTCGCCGTCCACGAACCAGCGCCACCGGCGGTCCGTGGCCCGGGTGATGCCGATGCGCTCACTCACCCCTGGCGCGTCCGGTGGCGCCACGCCGTCGTCCACCAGCTGCACTGCGCCGCCGTCGACCAGGTCGGTGCCGTCGTGGTCCCGCACGATCCCGAGCGCCTGGCACAACTTGGCCGGGCCGCTGGCCAGGTCGCTCGGACGGCGGGCTGCAGGCCGCCGAACCTGCATCAGATCGATCCCGGCCAGCGGAGCGAGCGCGCGCAGCAGCACCGCCTGCCCTTCCCCCTGCTCCCCCGTCACGGCGTTGGCACAGAAGTGCATCCCGTAGGTGAAGTACACGTAGAGATGGCCGGGCGGCCCGAACATCGTGGCGTTGCGGGCGGTGGGCCCCCGGTAGGCGTGGCTGGCCGGGTCCAGCGGTCCTGCATACGCCTCCACCTCGACGATGCGGCCGCGACAGGGGCCGGCCACCATGACCTTGTTCAGGAGCTCAGGAGCGACGGCCACACTCGGCCGGGCATAGAACTCGCGGGATAGGACGGTGCCGACGCGCTCCCTCACGCCGCGCTCGGCCCGCCGAGGGCGGCCTTCACCTCCGGCGGGACCGGTCGGGCCGTGGCCCGTCCGGGCACCGTGCTCACGTAGACCAGCGTCGCCGTCAGGACGGACCGGTCGCCGACCAGTCCGGTCACCTCGACGTCGAAGGAAGCCGTCCCCCAACGCGTGACGGCGACGTCCAGCTCGAGCACCTCACCGAAGCGGGCGGCCGACTGCCACTCGATGGCGACCTTCTTGACCATGAAGTCGAACCCGGTCTCCTCGAACGGGCCCAGCGCCTGTCGGAACCAGGTGTCGGTGGCGTCGTCGATGTACGCGAGGTAGTTGGCGTTGAACACGACCTTCTGCATGTCGCACTCGCCGTAGCGGATGCGAACCGGGTGCCGGTACGTCACGCCCGGCGAGCCTAGGAGGAGGGCTGTGTCGCTACGGTGAGCAGCGCGATGGGTACCGTCCTCACCTCCTTACCGATCGGCGAGCGAGTCGGGATCGCGTTCTCCGGCGGGCTCGACACATCGGCCGCAGTGGCCTGGATGCGTGAGAAGGGTGCCATCCCCTACGCCTACACCGCCGACCTCGGTCAGTACGACGAGCCGGATCTGGAGAGCGTTCCCCAGCGGGCGCTCGACCATGGAGCCGAGCAGGCCCGCCTGGTCGATTGCCGCACCGAGTTGGTCCACGAAGGGCTCGTCGCGCTGCAGTGCGGCGCGTTCCACATCGGGACCGGCGGCAAGACCTACTTCAACACCACCCCGCTCGGGCGGGCGGTCACCGGCACCCTGCTCGTGCAAGCCATGCACGACGACGGCGTCGACATCTGGGGGGACGGCTCGACGTACAAGGGCAACGACGTCGAGCGGTTCTACCGCTACGGCCTGCTCGTCAACGCCAACCTGCGCATCTACAAGCCCTGGCTCGACGCCGCCTTCGTGGACGAGTTGGGTGGCCGGGCCGAGATGAGCGAGTGGTTGACCGCCCATGGGCTGCCGTACCGCGACGCCAAGGAGAAGGCCTACTCCACCGATGCCAACCTGTGGGGAGCCACCCACGAGGCCAAGCAGCTCGAACTGCTGGACCAGGGGATGGACCTGGTCGAGCCGATCATGGGGGTCCGCCACTGGGACGACGCGGTGGACGTCCCCACGGAGACGGTGACGGTCGGGTTCCGGGAGGGTTGGCCGGAGTCCCTGGACGGTGTCGAGCCGGCCAGCCCCCTAGAGCTGGTGTTGGCGGCCAACGCCGTCGCTGGCCGGCACGGCTTGGGCATGAGCGACCAGATCGAGAACCGGATCATCGAGGCCAAGAGCCGCGGTATCTACGAAGCCCCTGGCATGGCCTTGCTCCACATCGCCTACGAGCGTCTGGTCAGCGCCATCCACAACGAGGGCACGATCGAGAACTATCGCACCATGGGCCGGCGCCTGGGCCGGTTGCTGTACGAGGGACGCTGGTTCGATCCGCAGGCGCTGATGCTGCGCGAGCCCCTTCTGCGCTGGGTCGCGTCGGCCGTCTCGGGTGAGGTCACGCTGCGTCTGCGTCGAGGTGACGACTACACCATCGTGGCCACCACGGGGCCGGATCTCACCTACCAGCCCGAGCGGCTGTCGATGGAGAAGACCGAGAGCGCCTTCGGTCCGCTCGATCGCATCGGGCAGCTCACCATGCGCAACCTCGACATCGCCGACACCCGACTCAAGCTCGACCTGTATCGCTCGGTCGGCACCCTCGGCCCCGGCGGCGTGGTCGCGCTCGAGAGCGGCGCGGAGTAGCCGTTCTCAGCGATCGAGGCCGAGGCGGCGGCGCTCCTCCTGGAGTTCGGCGTCGAATCGGGCCAGTTGCACGGACACCGGGCCCGGGCCGGCCCCGCCCGGGCTCGTTCGGCGGGTCACCGCCACTCCCGGGGCGACCAGCGCCGCCGCCTCCGGGCCGAGCTCGGCATGCGCGGCGACGAGGTCGGCCAAGTCGCCCTCTCCCCTGATGGATCGGCGCACCAAGGTGCCGACCACCGCGTGGGCCTCCCGGAAGGGCGTGCCCCGGTCGACCAGCCACTCCGCCAGATCGGTGGCCGCGGTGGCCGGGGAGTCGGCGGCGGCCTGCATGCGATCGGGCACGAACGTCGCCGTCGAGATCATCCCGGTCAGCGCCCCGAGCGCCAAGGAGACCTGGTCGACGGCGTCGAACAGCGGCTCCTTGTCCTCCTGCAGGTCCCGGTTGTAGGAGAGGGGCAGGCCCTTCAGGGTCACCAGTAGGCCGGTGAGATCCCCGATCAGCCGTCCGGCCTTGCCCCGGGCCAGCTCGGCGATGTCCGGGTTCTTCTTCTGCGGCAGCATCGAGGAGCCGGTGGCGTAGGCGTCGTCGAGGCGGGCGAAGCCCAGCTCGTCGCTGGTCCACAACACCCACTCCTCGCCGATGCGGGAGAGGTGGATGCCGACGAGGGCCAAGTCGAACAGGGCCTCGGCCACGAAGTCCCGGTCCGAGACGGCGTCCAGGCTGTTGGCGAAGACGGCGCCGAAGCCGAGGTCGGCCGCCGTGGCGGCCGGGTCGAGCGGCAGCGACGAGCCGGCCAGGGCGCCGGCGCCGAGCGGGGACACATCGAGACGGGCGACCGTGGCCACCAGGCGGTCGACGTCGCGGGCCAGCGCCCAGCCGTGGGCCAGCAGGTGGTGCGCCAGCAGCACGGGCTGGGCCCGTTGGAGGTGGGTGTAGCCGGGGAGGTAGGTGTCGCCGGCGGCCCGGGCCCGCTCCAGCAGCACCCGCTGGAGCTTCACGATGCGCCCCCCGACAGCGGGCAGCTCGTCCTTGCACCACAGCCGGAGGTCGGTGGCCACCTGGTCGTTCCGGCTGCGCCCGGTGTGCAGCCGGGCTCCGGTCGGCCCGGCCAGCTCGGTGACCCGTCGCTCGACGGCGGTGTGGATGTCCTCGTCCAAGTCGACGAAGACGAACCCGCCGGACGCCAGCTCAGCGGCGACCCGCTCGAGCGCGGCGAGGATGGCGCCGACCTCGTCCTCCGTCAGGAGACCGGCGCGGGCAAGACCTCGGACGTGCGCCTGTGAACCACGGATGTCCTGGGGCCAGAGGCGCTGATCGACGGGCAGGCTGGCCGTGTAGGCCATCAGTTCGGCCGCCGGCGCGTGCTCGAAGCGCCCGTGCCAGAGGGTCGAGCCGGTCATCCCCGTGTCCGGGCGGGTTCGGGGAGGCCGGCCAGGTCGCGCAGCACCGTGGCCAGCTTCCGCCCGCCGAGGTGCTCGTCGGCCACGCACAGCATGGTGTCGTCGCCCGCCACCGTCCCGAGCAGGCCGGCCAGGCCGGACCGGTCGAGGGCCGAGGCCACCACGTGGGCGCAGCCGGGTGGCGTCCGTACGACGACGACCGCACCCGAGTGGACGACCTCGGCCACCCACTCGGCCATCACCCGCCGGAGCTGGTCCTCGGGGGCGATGCGGTCGGGCTCGTACTCGGGGATGGCGTACACGCTCTCGCCCGCCGGCACCCGCACCTTGACCGCGCCCAGGTCCTCGAGGTCCCGGGAGACCGTGGCCTGAGTGGCATCGACCCCCTCGACGGCCAGCAGGTCGACGAGCTGGGGCTGGCTGGCGACGGCGTGCCGGCCGAGGAGCTGGGCGATCAGGTGCTGTCGCTGCGCCTTGGTCGTCCGGGCGGGCACGCGTCCCGGAGCGGCGGTCATCGGCGTCCCCCCGCTGTCACGGCCACGCTCCGGCCAGGAAGGCCAGGAGTCCCCGGGCGGAGTGGAGCCGATTGTGACCTTGGGCGATGACCAGCGACCGCGGGCCGTCGATCACCTCGGCCGCCACCTCGTCGCCGCGGTGCGCCGGCAAGCAGTGCAGGAAGCGGGCCTGCGGGCCGGCTTCGGCCATCAATGCTTCCGTGACCGTGAAGCCCTCGAAGGCCGCCCGGCGCGCGACGCCCTCGGCCTCCTGTCCCATCGAGATCCAGACGTCGGTGTGCACCGCATCGGCGCCCTTCACGGCCACGGCGGGATCGGCGTGTTGCTCGAGGCTCGCCGCGCCGAGCGTCGCCAGCCGCCGCAGTTCCTCGGCCGGAGCGTCGTGGCCGGCCGGGCAGGCCAGGTGGACGTGCATGCCGAGGAGAGCGCAGGCTTCGGCCAGCGACCGGGAGACGTTGTTGTAGTCGCCGACCCAGGCCACGGTCCGCCCCCGCAGCGGTCCGAGGTCCTGCTGCATGGTGAGCACGTCGGCCAGCGCCTGGAGAGGGTGGGACCGGTCGGAGAGCAGGTTGACCACGGGCACAGGCGAGACGGCCGCCATGCGCGCCACCACGTCGTGGCGGAAGACGCGGGCCGCCAGCACGGCGTGGTACCCGGCCATGATGCGGGTGACGTCCTCGACGGGCTCGCGGCTGTCGAAGCCCACCTCGTCACCGCGCGTGTAGACCGGGTG
>DASTFY010000322.1:0-2718 GCA_035719525.1 Acidimicrobiales bacterium | reverse complement strand
TGGTGCAACGTGGAGTGACACGCAGGCCAGCCAGCTCGGCCCGGCGAGACCCGGCTTCGAGTCGGGTCATGACTTGGCAGCGCTTGGCGCCTGGGGTGCGGTGCTCGCGACGATGCTGGCGGCGGGGTTGCTGTGGCGGCGGAGGTTGGTATCTGCCAAGGTCGCGGCGGCAGCGGTGGCGGTCAGCCTCCTGGTTCCTTACTTCATCGCTCCGGGCGCTGGCGTGGTCGTCCTGGCGGTCTCGGAGTGGCGTCCCAGCGGGTGGTGTAGGTAGCAGGACCTCGATGGCGTAGCTGTGCTCGCTTGAGAGGCCACCGTGCGATGGTCAGCGAGACCAGACCAATGGTTCTCGCGAAAGGACACAACGCACGATGGCCCTTGACCAGTCTGCACTCATCGAGGTCCTGGACGCACTCACGGCCGCGGAGGTCGACGACCGCATCCGCCAAGCCGCTCAGACCATCTACCAAGCCCTCATCGAGGCCGAGCTCACCCAGGTGATCGGCGCCGCGCCGCATGAGCGGACGCCAGAACGGCTGGTCCAACGCAACGGCCACCGCTCACGCCTGCTGACGACCACGGCTGGGGATCTGGAGCTGCGCATCCCCAAGCTGCGGGCCGGGTCGTTCTTCCCCAGCTTGTTGGAGCGGCGCCGACGGGTCGACCAGGCCCTGTTCGCGGTGGTGATGGAGGCGTATTTGCACGGGGTCTCCACCCGCAAGGTCGACGACCTGGTCAAAGCCTTGGGTGCCGACAGCGGCATCAGCAAGAGCGAGGTCTCCCGCATCTGCGCTGACCTCGACCATGAGGTCTCGGCCTTCCGGGACCGCTCGCTGGCCGGCCAGCGCTTCCCCTATGTGTTCGTTGACGCCACCTACTGCAAAGCCAGAGTCAACCGCCGGGTCGTCGCCCAGGCCATGGTGGTCGCCACCGGGGTGTGCGGCGACGGTCGCCGCGAGGTCCTCGGCTTTGGGGTCGGCGACTCAGAAGACGGCGCCTTCTGGACCGCCTTCCTGCGCAGCTTGAAGGCCCGCGGGCTGGGCGGGGTGCAGCTGGTCATCGCCGACGCCCACCTCGGCCTGCGCCAGGCCGTCAGCGCGGTGATGGCCGGGGCAGCCATCCAGCGCTGCCGCGTGCACTTCCTCCGCAACGTGCTCGCCCAGGTGCCCAAGGGCTCGGCCGAGATGGTCGCCGCCGCCATCCGCACCATCTTCGCCCAGCCCGACGCCACCCACGTCCATGAGCAGCTGGACGTCATCGCCGGCATGCTCGGCCGCCAGTTCCCCAAGCTCGAGCGCATGCTGCGCGACAGCGCCGAGGACCTGCTGGCCTTCACCTCGTTCCCCGTGTCGCACTGGAAGAAGCTCTGGTCCACCAACCCCTTGGAGCGGCTCAACAAGGAGATCAAGCGCCGCACCGACGTCGTGGGCGTCTTCCCCAACCCTGAGGCGCTGGGGCGCCTGGCCGGCGCGGTGCTGGTCGAAGCCCACGACGAGTGGCAAGTCAGTGACCGCCGCTACCTGTCGGAAGGCTCCATGGCCCTCCTCACCAAGACGACCAGGGAGGTGACGCCCGCGCAGCTCATGCCGGCATAGACTCCCCGACGCTGACCCCGCACGGCGAAGCGCTCTTACACCACGCCACGGGACGTCACCCGGTCTCGGCAGCAGTGGCGCGCTCACGACGTGATCCCCGACTCGCGCGGAGCAGCTCACCCAGTCTCAGCTGATGGTGCTGCGGTGGCGCCGGCGAGGGAAGCGAACCGGGACCTCATCCTGAAACGAAAACCGCCCGCGTAGCAACGGGCTCTGCCGCACCAAGGAAAGCCGAGCTCGGCCGGGCCACCCGATTCTCATCCCTCGTGGCGGCCCCCGGCCATGGCGGTCTTATCAGACATGTTCGCGGGATGCGTTCAAGCTGGTCCGGCGAGGACGACCAGCTCAACGGTCGGAAGGAAGTAACCGTGGTTGTCCGCTCGATACCGAGGTTGTCCGTCTGATGTGGCACGCGGGTGGCACGACCGCTGAGGACTGGCCCGAGGCGTTCAGCCGGCGGCGTGGTGGCTACCTCGACTGCCGAAGGACCCCAGGCGCCGATGCATAGGCGCTGGAGCGAACCTCGACGCGATACGAGATGAGGGTTACTGGCCCTGACGCCGCCTACAGTTGTTCCGAAGCTTGGCTGAGGCTGCACGCCGCACACTGCCGGGACGCTCCTGACCTCATCCCCTTATGCTGCTCACGACATTGCCGCCGAACTCTCGCGCTAGGTGGTCCACACCGACGCCGCGCAGGACGACGCCTGAGTCGGGGTCCGCTAACTTGGCGCAGACAACGGGAGAGGAGAATGAACATGGGAAAGGTCCGCACCGGGCTCGGAGTCTCGCTCGACGGGTTTATCAGTGGGCCGAACGACGGCCCTGAAGCACCCATGGGGGTCGGCGGCGAGCGGCTCTTGGCCTGGTACGGCGCTGGCGACACCGAATACCGGCTGCCTGGAACCGACATGGTCTTCAAGGTCTCGGCGCAGACCGCCGAGTTCCTCCGCGAGACGCGCGAGACGACCGGGGCGTTGGTGTTTGGTCGAAGGACCTTTGACCTCACCCATGGGTGGGGTGGCAAACACCCGTTGGATGTGCCGGTCTTTGTGGTGAGCAGCTCGGTCCCACAAGAGTGGGTCTATGAAGGATCGCCGTTCAGGTTCGTCACCGACGGACTC
>DASTFY010000321.1:0-3919 GCA_035719525.1 Acidimicrobiales bacterium | reverse complement strand
GACAGGCCCTGGTCGATCACGTGGTCGTCGACCTCCGCATCGCCGATCTCCTGGGCTCCTTCGAAGAACTCGGTCACGAGCATGTACTCGCGCTCGGGCGTCATCTCGACGATCCCGAACGGCTCTGCGGTGACGATCCCGGCATCGCGCACCAGCCGCGCCGTGTAGTCCTCGTACTCGACCAACCGCCGCACGCTCTGGAACGGCGCCTCGTCCTCCAGGCGGCCGTAGAGAATCGTCCGCCCGAGCTTGTACCAGCGGTCCGCCCGGACGTGGCTCATCGCATAGAGCTTTCCGAACAGGAACGTGTCGGGATCGCCGGCCACCCGCAGGCGAAGGGGCGTGGAGCCGCCGGAGCCGGCCAGGCCCACCGGCTTGATGTCGACCACGGTGACACCGAGCTGGTCCTCCATGGCGCGCCGGATCGCCTCCCCCCGGCGGCCGGTGACGTCGAGGTGGGCTGCCTTGGCCTTCCGGTACTGGACCGGGAAGACCTCGCTCGGCGTGAAGAAGCGGAAGGCGATCAGAGGGATGGCGACGGCCAGGGCCACGCTGATGAGGACATCGACGGGATGGTCCAAGGCCAGGTACAGGCGGGCGAAGATGTAGACGGCGATCGCCGCGGTGACGACGGCCTTGGCGATCTTCCGGGGTCGCCCGGGGACGACCATGGTGTACACCACACCGACGCCGATGAGGATCGTGACGGCCACGGGTCCCGACGGGAGCGAGAAGCTCTTCCAGCGGTCGATGGTGACCACATCAAAGGGTCGTGGTCGAGAGAACCGGAACCCCAGCGCGACGCCGATGATCTCGACCAGGATCACGCTGCCCAGGAACGTGAAGAGGTGTCGCCACCGCCGGAACACGATGATGGCCACGATCAGACCGAGCCCGGCGACGGTGACCAGCCACCCGATCCCGAAGCCGTTGATGCCGCGCATGACCGACGACAGCCAGGGGGTCCGCAGCTCGGCGAACCTGCGCAAAATCGCGGTGTCGACCTGGTCGGTCAGGCGGCGGGCCCAGGCCGACCACAGGTTCACCAGGGTCCACGCGACCAGCACGGCCGCGGCGACCAACCATCCCTTGCCCGATAGACCGATGGCGCGGGGGAGCGGCGGGGGTGCGCCCGAGGGTCGCCGGTGCGGATGCGTGCGGCGGACCGTCGGGGGCACATGGTCGACGGGTTCGTGCGGGGGCGCGGTGGCGGCTTCGGGGGCTTGCTCGACCCCGGGCCCGCTGGTCCGGGTGCGGCTGTCGGTCATCAGAGCCCCTCCGCGTCCAGCCACTCTGACGCCACCACGGCCGCGTCGACCACGACGGCCCGCGCGTTCAAGGCTCGCAGCCCATCGGTCGTGAGACGACGGGACACGTCGTCGATCGGGCGAACCACCGCCTCGCCCCATTGCCGGATCACCTCGTCGCGTACGAGCGGGGTGATGCTCTCCGCCGGCTGCAGGCGCCGGTCGTCCACCAGCTCGACGAAGCGCCCGGGCGCGATCTCCGGATCGGTGGTGAAGAGCAGGGCGACGTCAGCGGCGCCGTCGCCCAGCGCCTCGGCCGCCGCGTGCCCGTCCGGGTCCAGGGCGAGGATGGCTCCGAACCTCAATCCGTACACCTCCTCCAGGCCCCGGAGACAGAGCGGCCGGTTCGGGCACTCGGGCGGCCCGCCGAAGGTGAGCGTGGAGGCGACCTCCCTCAGGTCGCTCAACCGCCGCAGTCCGAGCTCCTCCGCCGTGTCGGCCGTGACGACGAACGTGTTGGCGTTCTGAGCCGGTGCGCCCGCCAGCGCGGTGACCGAAGTCCTGTCGAGGACGCTCCGAAGGGCCTCGTGCGTTGTGTCGGGGTCGGCGGACGGAGTGGCATGACCCAGGCTGAAGAAGCGCAGCGCGGTGCCTGCGTACTCCGGTACGAGCTCCACGAGACCTTGGGCGAGCGCTGGGGCCACGATCTCCCGAGGCCCGAGCCCGAACGCCCGGCGGACAGTGATCCCGTGGCGTTCGAGAGCCTGGCTGTAGACCTCGGCCAGCAGCCGGCTCTCTGCGAAATCGAACGATCCCACCGTGATGGCAGCATCCCCGAGGGCGGTCGGGGTGGGTGCAGAGGTCGAGGACGGCGTGCACGCAGCGAGCCAGGCGACGGCGAGGCCGATCCCCGCGACAGCGGTCCGACGGCGGCCCCTCATGACACCTCCCCTACTGCATCAGCGCCACGGCGGCGCATTCTCGCACAGGAGCGAGGAAGGCCGGACGATCGGTGTCCGGGTCCGGGAAACTCCGATACACCCCCTGCCTACGCTTGTTCGTATGGATCTGGCGGAAGTCCACGAGCTGGTCGCGAGCGTTGCCGGGTTGCCCCCGTCGTGCCGCGACCGCGCCACTCTGACTGCTGCGGTAGCGGCGGCAGCTCGGCTCCGCGCCTGGCTGGACGGGCGCGACGTGCAGTTGGCGGCCCAGCTGGCCGACGTCGCCTCCTTCCCTGAGCAAACCATCGCCCAAGCCGCCCGGACCTCGTTGCGCGACGCCGGCCGGGTGCTGGAGCGGGGGGCCGCACCACCGTCCACCTTCCGCATTGGGAGAGGCGCTCTCGGCCGGAACGATCGCCGGCGGGCACGTGGATGTGGTCGGGCGGGCCCTACGGCGGCTGGAACCTCAGCAACGCCCCCAGCTCGCTGCCCAGGCCGCGCGGCTGGTCGACATGGCGGTGCGGTCGACCCCCGACGAGTTCCAGCGGGCGCTCGCCATCGAGGTACGCAGCATCCAGCGGGGTGATGAGATGGCCCGGTTGGAGCGACAGCGCCGCGCCACCCGGCTGAGAAGCTGGATCGATGGCGAAGGCATGTGGTGCCTCTCGGCCCGCTTCGACCCTGAGACCGGTGTCGCGTTGCATGGTCGTCTGGAGGCCACCGTCGCGAACCTCTTCGCCGAGTCGGTCCCGGAGTTCTGCCCCGCCGACCCGATCGAGCGGCACGCCTTCCTGCGGGCCCAAGCCCTGGCCGCGCTCACCGCGGGCCAGAGCGGCTCATGGGGGCGGCCAGAGGTGGTCGTCGTGGTCGACACCACCACCCCGGACCACACGGGTGCGCCGACCATCGATTGGGGACTGCCCGTTGAGCTCCCTTGTGACGTCCTCTGCCGCTTGTTCGCCGTCGCCGACGCCCGTGCCGTCATCGTGCACCGCGGGGTGGTGCTCCACGCCCCGGGCCAACTGGACCTGGGGCGCAGCACCCGCCTGGCCAACCGGGCCCAACGCCGAGCCTTGCGGGCACTGTACGTCAGCTGTGCTGTTCCCGGCTGCCAGGTCCGCTTCGAGCGGTGCGAGCTGCACCATGTCCGCTGGTGGGAACACGGTGGCTCGACCGACCTGCACAACCTGCTGCCCTTGTGTGTTCAGCACCATCACGCCGTCCACGACCGGCACTGGCGACTCACGCTCACCGCCGACCGTCAGCTCACCATCATCCTTCCAGACGGCACCATCCGACGCAGCAGACCATCTCGACTCGACCCGCATTCACCAATCCCCTCCGGAGGCGGCAGGAACGCACACACGGATCAGCCGGTCGCCCCACTCCGGACGTGATGGGGGCCGGCGTGGGGGGCGTGACGTGAGGGTCCGCCATCAGACATCCCGACATCTCGGAGCGAGGGACTCATCAGCAGCCGAGTCCGAGTCGGGACAGGCCACCGAGTCTCACGGCGGGATCGTCGGTCTACGGGACCGTGGTCTCCGGAACCGTGGTCTCCGGGACGGTGGTTTCCGGGATCGTCGTCTCCAGGATCGTGGTCGTGACCTCGACGGTGGTCGTCGGCTCGACCGTGGTCGTCGTGACGGGGTCGGTGGTCGTGGTGGTGGGGTCGGTCGTGGTGGTGGGGTCGGTCGTGGTGGTGGGGTCGGTCGTGGTGGTGGGGTCGGT
>DASTFY010000320.1:0-3330 GCA_035719525.1 Acidimicrobiales bacterium | reverse complement strand
GTGCTGTCGAGCGCCGTCACCCGCTACGGCTCGACCTTTGCCGCCCTGCTGCCGACGTGTCGCATCTGGGTCAACGGAGAGCCGGCCGAGGGCGCCACCAGCGTCGCCGAGACCGACGAGATCGCCGTCCTGCCGCCGGTGTCGGGTGGGTAGCGCGCGACCGGCGGCCACGGCGCGGCAGGGGATGGAGGACCGGCTGGTCGAACTGGGCAAGTACATCCGGAGCCAACGCGAGGTGGCCCGCATCTCCGTCCGCCGCCTGGCGGAGCTGGCCGAGGTCTCCAACCCCTACGTCAGCCAGATCGAACGGGGGCTGCGCAAACCGTCGGCGGACGTCCTCCAGCAGATCGCCAAGGCCCTACACATCTCCTCGGAGTCGCTGTACGTGCGGGCCGGCATTCTCGATCCCGACCGGGTGGCGACCGTGAGCGTGGTCGATGCCGTCCGCGGCGACCCCCACCTCGGCCCGAAGCAGAAGCAGGCGCTGCTTCGGCTGTACGAGCAACTCCGCGCCGAGGCCGCGGAGGGCATGGGCGGAGCCGAGGGCGGCCGTTCCGCGGGCGAGGTCGGAATGCCTCGCCGACGGGGAAGGTTGAGTTGATCGTGCAGCGGCTCGCCATGCTCTCCATGCACTCATCGCCGCTGGCCCAGCCCGGCGTGGGCGACAGCGGTGGCATGAACGTGTACGTGCGCGAGCTGTCGTCTGCGCTGGCCCAGGCCGGGGTCGACACCACGACCTACGTTCGACGCTGGGCGCGGGACCTTCCTGACGAGGTCGCCGTCGAGCCCGGGTTGCGGGTGGTCCACATCGACGCCGGCGATCCGGAACTACCCAAGGAGCACCTGTTCGACGTCGTGGGCCAGTTCGCGGCCGGGGTGGCCGCCCACCTGGACTCCAGCGGTGGTGCCGACCTGATCCACGCCAACTACTGGTTGTCGGGCGTGGCCGGCCACCGCATCAAGCACCAGCTCGACCTGCCGCTCGTGTGCACGTTCCACACGCTGGCCAGGGTGAAGGCGGAGGGCGGAGACGCCGAGTCGGCGTGGCGGGAGCTGGCGGAGATGGAGATCATCGGGTGCGCGGACGCCATCTGCGTGAGCTGCTCCGAGGAGGAGCGTCAGTTCCGCCGGCACTACGGGGATCCGCCCGGCCGGGTCGAGATCGTCGCACCGGGAGTGGAGCACGCGTTCTTCGCTCCGGGCGACCGGATTGGGGCCCGGCAGGCGCTGGGGCTGGGCCTCGGTGACGAGCCGTTGCTGCTGTTCGTCGGGCGCATCCAACCGCTCAAAGGCGTCGACGTCGCCGTACGAACGCTGGCCGCGCTCGACCGACCGGAGGCGCGCCTGGTGATCGTCGGCGGGGCCAGCGGGGTCGACGGTGACGCCGAGGTGGAGAAGGTGGCCGCGCTGGTCGACGAGCTCGGGCTGACCGAGCGGGTCCACTTCGTCGCCCCCCAACCGCACCACCTGCTGTCCAGCTACTACCGGGCGGCCGACGTCGCGCTGGTGCCCAGCCGCTCGGAGAGCTTCGGTCTGGTCGCGCTGGAGGCGGCGGCCTGTGGCACCCCGGTCGTGGCGAGCGCGGTCGGTGGCCTGCTGACCCTGGTCGACCACGGTCACAGCGGCTTCCTCGTGGCCGGACGGGACCCGGAGGTGTTCGCCAGCTACACGGAGGAGATCCTCGGCAATGGCCGGCTGGCCGTCGAGATGGCGGTTGCCGCCAGCACCAGGTCCCGCGGGTACACGTGGTCCCTGGCCGCCGCCCGGCTGCGCCGCGTGTACGCCGATCTGACCGTCGGCGCGCTGGTCGAGTGCCAGTGAGCGAACTGCACGACACGGGCGCACTGGCCGCCCTCGAGCGCCAGATCGACGAGTGGTTATCCGCTCTGGCCGTGGCCAACCCGGCCGTGGCGGCCGTCGGCACGGATCCAGACGCGCCCCGCCGGTGGTTCGTGCGCATGCGAGGCGAGGCGAAGGAGATCACCACCGTATGGTTGACGCTCGGCCAGCGCACGCTCCGGTACGAGACGTACGTGATGCCCGCACCCGAGGAGAACCACGCCCAGCTCTACGAGCAGCTCCTCCGCCGCAACGAGCGCCTGGTCGGCGCCCACTTCTCGATCGGGGTCGAGGACGCCGTCTTCCTACGGGGTGAGCTCGCGCTGGCTGCCCTCACCGATGACGAGCTGGATCGGGTCATCGGCTCGCTCTACGCCTACGTCGAGCAGTGCTTCCCCTCCGCCATCCGGGTCGGTTTCGCCTCGCGCTTCTGAGCCATCGGGCCGCCGTCGCTCGGCCGCGTTTTCCGTTTTCGAGCCCCTCAGGCACTACCTCCCTGCAGGTCCGTGAGCGGCGTCCCGCATCGGGGAAGTCGGGGTCGCCGCTCCCGGGCCGTCATCGGGCCGGTCGGGGGACGCGCCTAGCCTCGCCGCGATGACGTACCGGCTGGCTGTGGTGGGCGGAGGCAACATGGGCACCGCGCTGGTGCGCGGCCTGCTCGAGGCACAGTGGGCCGGCCCGGACGAGCTGCTCGTGGTGGAGGTCCTGCCGGAGCGGCGCTCCGTCCTGGGGGACGAGCTGCCCGGAGTCGAGATCGTCGGCTCGCTGGAGGGCCTCCTGATCGATGGCGCGCTACTCGCCGTGAAGCCCGGTGACATCCCGGCGGCGGCGGCCGCCGCCGCCGCGGCGGGGGCGGTCCGACTGCTGTCGGTCGCCGCCGGCGTTCCCTGCGCCGCTCTCGCGGCAGCGGCCGGCTCCGGCGTGCGTGTCGTGCGGGCCATGCCCAATACACCGGCCCTGGTCGGGGCGGGAGCGGCGGCGGTGGCGTCCGGGCCAGGCGCCACCGACGAGGATCTCGACTGGGCAGACGCCATCCTCGGCTCCGTCGGCTCCGTGGTCCGGGTGTCCGAATGGGCGCTGGATGCCGTCACGGGCCTGTCAGGGTCAGGCCCGGCCTACCTCTTCCTCGTGGCGGAGGCGCTCATCGACGCCGGGGTGCTCGTCGGGCTTTCCCGCGACGTGAGCCAGGCGCTCGTCCGCCAGCTGTTCATCGGCTCGGCTCGGCTGATGAACGAGTCGACCGAGGGCCCTGAGCAGCTGCGCGCCAGGGTGACGTCTCCCGGCGGTACCACTGCCGCTGGTCTCCACGCGCTGGAAGGTGCGGCCGTCCGGGCTGCCTTTCTTGACGCGGTTTCGGCCGCGACTCAACGGTCCCGCGAGCTGGGACAGCAATTACACTGACGTGACTCTTTTCACGGACCAGCGGAATGTCCTAACGTTCCCGTAGCGGTCCGTTCACGGAGCCCTGCTCTGAGGGTGGCGCCGCTCCCG
>DASTFY010000319.1:0-14445 GCA_035719525.1 Acidimicrobiales bacterium | reverse complement strand
TTGCTGTGCAGGCCGGAACCGGTCGCCTCGTCGGCGTCGAACACCCCGACGCGGCGATCGACGCGCTGACCGCCGTGGAGACCACGGCCAGATCGGCGATGCACGAGATGCGCCAGATCCTTACCGTGCTGCGCGCCGACGAAGATCAGGGCGCGTCGGTTACCCCAACCCCCGGCCTCGACGACCTGCCCGCCCTCGTCACCCAAGTGGCCGGAGCGGGGATCGACGTCGACATGCGCGTCGACGGCGAGCCGCGGCCAGTGCCCGCCGGCGTCGGTCTCGCCGCCTACCGCATCGCCCAGGAGGCGCTGACGAATGTGATCAAGCACGCCGGCGGCGCCCACGCCTCGGTGCTCCTTCGCTACAGCGACGACGCCATGCTGCTGGAGGTCCGCGACGACGGACCTGCCACCGGCTTCACCACCGCAGCAGGCGGGCACGGCCTCGTCGGCATGCGCGAACGGGCAGCAGTCCACGGTGGCGAACTGACCGCTGGCCCTGACCCCCACGGCGGGTTCGTGGTCACGGCCCGTCTGCCCGTCAAGCCGGCATCGGCGTGACCATCCGCGTCGCCATCGCCGACGACCAGCCGCTCGTGCGCGCCGGATTCGCCACGATGGTCAGCTACGCCGACGACCTCGAGCTGGTCGGCGAAGCCGACACCGGCGCCGACGCAATCGCCGTCGCCAAGCAGGCCCGGCCCGACGTGTTCCTCATTGACATCCGCATGCCCGGGCTCGACGGGCTCGAGGCCACACGGCGGATCACGAGCGACCCCAGCCTCACCTCGACGCGGATCATCATGCTCACGACCTTCGACCTCGACGACTACGTGCACCAGGCGTTACGCAACGGCGCCAGCGGCTTCCTCCTCAAAGACGCCCGGCCAGAGGACATCCTCAACGCCGTCCGGATCGTGGCCGCCGGAGAGGCGCTCCTCGCCCCCAGCGTCACCCGACGCCTCATCGAGCGCTTCACCACCACACCTCCCACGGCCCACCCATCGGCCGAGCTCGCCCAGCTCACCGAACGCGAATCCGAAGTCCTCGTGCTCGTCGCCCAAGGCCTGTCCAACGCGGAGATCGCCGATCATCTCCACATCAGCCTCTACACGGCCAAGACCCACGTCAGCCGCATCCTTACCAAGCTCCACGCCCGCGACCGCGCCCAACTGGTGGTGCTCGCGTACGAAACCGGACTCGTCACCCCCGGGACCTGACCAACGCCGGCGCCGACCAGCGTCACGACGCCGGTGAAGTGGTCACGTGAGATCGCGCTGAGCGCGAGCGGGCGTGACCGCTTCGGGTGATTCGGGCGGGCGAGCCGACCAAAGAGGTGGCGGGAGCGGTCGTGGTGCGAGAGCCTTGGGCACGTGGAGGTCTCGCTCACCGCCGGTCGCCGCTCATTCGAAAGGAAGGCGTGGCGCGACGCGTACGCCGAGCTCTCGTCCGCCGATCGCCGTGCTCCCCTGGTAGTCGACGACTTGGAACGGCTGGCTGTGGCGGCCTATCTGGTGGGTGAGGACGAGGAGTGCGCCACGCTGACGGCCCGAGCCCATCAGGAGTGCCTGCAACAAGGGGATTCGCCGCGGGCGGCACGGTGTGCCTTCTGGCTGGCCTTTGGCCACCTGATGCGGGGTGAGGTGGCCCTGGCGGGCGGCTGGATCGCTCGCGCTCAGCACCTCCTGGACGAAGGCCACCACGATTGCGTAGAGCGGGGTTTCCTGGTGGTGCCTGTGGCCTTGGGTCACCTGCTCGCAGGCGAGGCGACACCGGGCCTGGCCGCCTTCAGCGAGGCCCTGGCGATCGGCGAGCGCTTCGGAGACATGGACCTGATCGCGTTTGGGCGGCTCGGCCAGGGACAGGCACTCGTGCTGGGTGGGAATCAGCAGGAGGGCGTCGCCTGCTTCGACATGGTGATGGTCGGGGTCACGGCGGGCGAGGTGTCGCCCGTGGTCGCCGGGCTCGCGTACTGCACGGTCATCGAGTTCTGCCAGGTCACGTTCGACGTCCGCCGCGCCAAGGAGTGGACGGCGGCGTTGAGCCGGTGGTGTGAGTCCCAACCCGACCTGGTGCCGTATCGCGGACAGTGCCTGGTGCATCGCGCGGAGGTCCTGCAGTTCAACGGTGCGTGGTCCAATGCACTGCAGGAGGCCGAGCAGGCCTGCGCGCACCTGTCACGCCCGCCGGGCCATCCGGCCGTGGGGAACGCGCTCTACCGGAAGGCCGAGCTGCACCGGCTCCGTGGCGACTTCGGGCGAGCCGAGGAGGCCTATCGCGCCGCGAGTGAGAAGGGTCGAGATCCCCAACCCGGTCTGGCCAGGCTCCGGCTGGCGCAAGGCCGGTCGGCAGTTGCGGCGTCGGCGATCCGCCGCGCCGTCGACGAGGCCGCCGATCGCATCTCGCGGGCCCACCTGCTGGCCGCTGACGTCGAGATCATGCTGGCGGTTGGCGATGCCGCCGCCGCACGAAGCGCGGCCGACGAGCTGAAGGAGATCGAGGAGGCATTGGGTGCTCCGGTGCTGAGGGCTACGTCGGGCTACGCGATGGGCCTCGTCCTGCTCGCCGAGGGAGATCCACTCGCCGCGCTCGGCGTCCTCCGACCGGCGTGGGCGACCTGGCGCGATCTCGAGGCCCCGTACGAGGCGGCCCGAACCCGCGTCGCCGTCGGCGACGCCTGCCGCCGGCTGGCCGACGAGGACGGTGCGATGCTCGAGTTCCACGCCGCCGCCGGGGTGTTCCGCGAGCTCGGAGCCACAGCGGATCTCGTCGCGGTCGAGACGATGGCCAGGCCCGGCGCTCCGGGTGGGCCCGGCCTCAGCACGCGAGAGTTGCAGGTGCTGGCTCTGCTGGCGACGGGCATGACCAACCGGTCGATCGCGGTGGAGCTGGTGGTCAGCCAGAAGACCGTGGCCCGCCACGTCGCCAACATCTTCGGCAAGCTCGGAGTGTCGTCGAGGTCGGCGGCCACCGCCTACGCCTACGAGCACGGCCTCATCCAAGGGGGCCTACACACAATGACCCATTCGCCCTGAGCCAGGTTTGGACTGTTCGCCCGATGCGCTGACGGCGGTCACCTCCGTACCGTCCGAGAAAGGCACCCTGACGCTGCCACCACGGACTGGAGGTCCTGATGTCCATCGAGACGATCGACCGAACCGCCGCGGCGCCCGATACGGACGCGGGGAGAATCCTCGAATCGGTGCGGGCGCTGACGCCGCTCATCGTCGCTCGCAGCGACGAGATCGAGCGCGCCCGGCGGATCCCGCCGGACCTCGTGACGCAGCTGCGTGAGGCAGGGTGCTTCCGCGCGCTGGTCCCCCGGCGCCTCGGCGGTGCGCAGGTCGACCTCATGGACCACATGCGCGTCATCCGGGAGCTGGCGCGGGCCGACGGCTCGGTGGGGTGGACGGTGATGATCGGTAGCTCGGGCCCGGTGATCCTCGGCACGCTGCCCCCCGCCACGTTCGACGGGTTGTATGCCAGCGGTCCTGACATGGTGGGAGCCGGGACGTTCAACCCGACCGGCGTGGCCACCCCCGTCGAGGGTGGCTACCGGGCTACCGGTCGCTGGGCGTTCGCCAGCGGGTGCCAGCACGCCGACTGGTTCATCGCCCACTGCATCCTCGACGACGGCCGCATGCCGCCGCTGCGCATGATGGTCCTCGCGGCGGACGACGTCGAGATCGTCGACACCTGGTCGGTGTCGGGGTTGTGTGGCACGGGCAGCCACGACTTCACGCTCGATGGCGTGTTCGTGCCCGAAGAGCGCACGTTCGCCGTGTTCGACGAGGGAGGTGTGGAGGGCCCCCTCGGCCGCATTCCCGAGCTGCTGTACTCCTCGCTGGCCATCGCCGACGTGGCACTCGGGATCGCCGAGGGCGCGCTCTCAGAGATCACGACGCTGGCGTCGGCCAAGGTGCCGATGTTCGCCGACGCCCCACTGGCCGGCAATCCGCTGTTCCGCTACCGGCTCGGCGAGGCAAGCGCTCACCTGCGCGCGGCGGAGGCGCTGCTCGATGCCGACATCGCCGCAACATGGGCGACGGCGGTGGCCGGTGACGAGTTCACCGCCGAGGGGCGCGCCAGGGCGCGAAGCACGGCCAGCTGGGTGGTGAGCGCCGCGGCAGCCGTCGTCGATACCGCCTACACCGCCGGGGGCGGGTCCGCCATCTACACCAGCAGTCCCTTGCAGCGGCGCCTGCGGGACGTCCACGCCATCACCCAGCACTTCGCCGTCAAGCCGGACACGCTGACGCTCGCTGGCTCCGTCCTCGCCGGCCAGGACGTGGACCTCACCTTCCTATGACCGCCGGCGACCGTTCACGGCGGTTGACCGCTCGACGGGTCAACCAGCCCGCGCCGGCTGCCGCTTCGCGATGGCGACGTAGGCGGTGAGCCCGCACAGGAGATACAGCGCGGCCTGGACATTGAACAGCGTGTTGCTGCCCAGCACGTCGATGAGGGCGGCCACGCCGAGCGAGCCGACGAGAGCGCCGGCGCCCGTCCCCGCGGCCAGCAGCCCCTGGAACCGGCCGAGGACAGCCGGTGGGCAGAGTTGTTGCGCAGTCGTCGCGGCCCCGATCTGGGAAGACATGTTGGGCAGACCACTGAGCGCGAACAGCAGCAGGAAGACCCACAGGGCGGTCGTGACGACGGTCATGTTGACGAACAGCAGGGCGACCATCCCGAGCCCGGTGTACCCCCACACCATCAGCTTGACCGGATCGACGTGCTTGGCCACGCGAGCAATGAGCACGGCCGCCGCGATCCCGCCGAACGCAGCCATCCCCCGGATGATGCCGATGGTGGCCTCGTCACCTCCGAGCACATCGATGACGAACACGATGAACAGCACCGGGAACATGGCGAAGGCGAGGCTGGCCAGGCTCTGCACGCCGAGGTAGGCCGTCAGTCCAGGGTGTCGCCGCACCTCCCGCCACCCGTCGCGGACTCTGACACGGCGCCGGCCACCGTCGTCGTTGTGGTTGACCGAGAGACTGGGCGTGGGTGTCCGCACGAACGACGTGACCACGGCCACCGTCAAGAAGGAGACCGCGTCGACCACCACCACCGTGCTCAGACCTCCGAGCGCGACGGCGATCCCGCCGAGGGGCGACCCGACCAGCCGAGCGATGGAGGAAGCCGCGCTGTTGGCGGAGTTGGCCTGCACCAGCTGCTCGTCCGGAACGATCCTTGGCACCAGGGAGAACGATGCCGGGTCGTTGATCTGGGCCAGCAGACCCTGGATCGCGGCCACGAGGAACGCCGGCCAGATCCGCGCCGAGGTGACCCAGAGCAGGGGCAGCAGTGCGACGGCCTGGAGGAGGTTGGTGACGATGACGGTGCGCCGGAGATCCCAACGATCAGCCAGACTGCCGCCCACCGGCCCGAAGAGGATGCCGATGACCAGGTCGATGACGACAATCGCGGCCGTGACCCTGCCCGAGCGGGTCTCGGTGTACACGAAGGCGGGTAGGCCGACGGCCAGCAGCCAGTCACCGATGTTGTTGACCAGCCCGCCACCGAGTACGAGGAGGAAGTCCCGGTTCCTCCACACGCTCGCCGGCATCGATGGACCCTCCCAGATCCTTGCCGTCGCCACCAACGGAGTTCGCTCAGTCGACAGACCGCTCGCCGGCGATGGAGCGGCCCGAGCCGCTGGAGCTACCGGAAGTCGGCGAAATCCGCCTCGAGGTCGTTCTCCCGGATCTCCTCGATGTACCGCCAGACATCGGGCTGCGACCCGTCCAGGTCCGTGAAGCCATACTCGAGGGCGAGCTGACCCGAGTTGACCGACTGCTGGTTCCAGCGGGCACGGTCGGGGTCGGCGGCCATCGCTACGACGGCCCGCCCGACGTAGCGGGGCGATTCCGACAGCGCGAAGTCCGGCGGTGCCGCCGGCAGCTCGTCCTCGGGGCCGCGGTGCAGCGAATCACGCCACGTCTCCTCCTCGACACGGAAGTTGTCGAGCATCATCTCCGACCGGAGCCACCCGGGGGTGAGGGCGACCGCGGTGGCACCCAGCGACGCCAACTCGTGCCCCTGGGAGAACGCGAGGCGGTTCACGGCGACCTTGGCCAGGTCGTAGAACACGCACAGCCGGTAGCGCGACGCGTTGTGCGCCGTGGTGCCGTCGGTCATCTCCACCAGCAGGCCCCCAGGCCGGTCGATGAGCAGCGGGAGCAGGTGGTGCGAGGTGATCAGGTGGGTGTCGACGGCGAGGCGGAGGATCCGCAGACCGTTGTCGAGGTCGTGCTCCCACACCGGGGTGTTCCACTCCGTCAGGAGCTCGCCACCCCAGATGTCGTTCACGAGCACGTCGATGTGACCGTGATCCTCCCGGATCTGCACGGCCAACCGCTGCACGTCACCGGAGTCGAGATGGTCGACCACGGCCGCGATGCCGGTGCCGCCGAGGCTCGTGACGAGCTCGGCCGTCTCCTCGATCGTCTCGCTGCGGGTGTAGTCCGAGCGAGGCGCCTGCGCCATCCGCGAGCTGCGGCCGGTGCACACGACGGTGGCGCCGGCCTCACCCAAGGCGGCGGCGATGCCCCGCCCCGCCCCTCGGGTGGCGCCAGCCACCACGGCCACCCGTCCCTGCAGCGCGTCGGCGGCCGGGGACCACTCCATGGCTGGATTCTGCCCGAATCGCCCGTTCCGGGCGATTCTCTCGGCGCGACTTCGCGCGGAACTCGAGGTCAGAACGCCAAGAGCGCCCGCCCAACACGAGCCGGGCGGGCGCTGTGCATGCGCGGTCAGGAGGTCAACCGGCGAGAGCCTTGGCCTTCAGCTGCTGGTATTCCGCTTCGTCGATCACGCCCTTTTCCCTCAGGTCGGCCAACCGGCCCAGCTCCTCCGCCGGGCTGGTGCCGGCGACCGATTGCACGTACTGGCGCGTCGCCGCCTCCTGCTGGGCCGCCGCCTGGGCGGCGTGCTCGCTCATCTTGTGACCACGGGCGATCAGATAGACGAACACCCCCAGGTATGGCACCAGGATCACGAAGATCGTCCACACGGCCTTCATGCCTCCCGACAGATCATGGCTGCGGAAGATGTCGCCGAACACGACGATCAGCAGCCAGATCCAGATGAAGAACATGAAGAACCACAGGAACGACCAGAACACCTGCCCGGTGCCCCACTCTGCGGCCAAGATGGTCATTGAGCTACTCCTTCGTCGTGTTGTTGATTGTCAGCCGTGTCAGACCGGCCGGTGTACAGGCGGATGGCGATGAGAGTCCCGAGGACCAAGGCCAGCACCAACAAGCCCCAACGCTTGGAGGACCGTCCGGCCACCTCATCCAGTGCTTCCCCGAGGAACGGGTCCACTCGACTTCTCCTCTCACGTCGGCCGGTTGGGCCGGCGCGGCTCTCCACATGGCGTCCGGTGTAACAAGCCGGGGGTCACGCTGTCGTCATGCGATCAGGGTGAATGTAGCCGTCCGACGGTCCGTGTCCGGTGGATGTCCGCCATCGGCTACCGCAAAGCCACCGAGAAGCGACCGTGGGGGTCAGGCGGCGAGAGCGGGGTCGAGGCGGCTGAGGAAGGTCCGCGCCCAGTGGTCGACGTCGTTGGCCTTGATGACCGCCCGGATCGCCGCCATCCGCCGCTGTGCCTCGTGAGGATCCATCGACGCCGCGTCGACCATGGCCCGACGGACCGCTTCGCGGTCGTGGGGGTTCACCAGCAGCGCCTCCGACAGCTCGTCGGCCGCCCCCGCGAACTCCGACAGCACCAACACGCCGGTTCCATCGACCCTGGATGCCGCGTACTCCTTGGCGACGAGGTTCATGCCGTCGCGCAGGGGCGTGACCAGCATGACGTCCCCGGTCTGGTAAAGGGCCGAGAGCTCCTCCATGGGCACGTTCTGGTGCAGGTAGTGGACGACCGGGTAACCGAGGCGGCTGAACTCGCCGTTGATCTCGCCCACCAGCTGCTCGACCCGGCGTCGCTCGTCCGCGTAGTGCTCGATGCGCTCCCGGGTGGGCACGGCCACCTGCACCAGCGCGCAGCGGCGGCGGTCGAGCTCACCGCTGGCCAGCAGGTCGCGGAAGGCCTCGAGCCGCACGTCGATCCCCTTCGTGTAGTCCAGCCGGTCGATCCCCAGCAGGACGGTGTCCGGGTCGCCTAGGCGCGCACGGAGCCGGACCGCGTGGGCCTGGGTGCGAGGGCGCCGAGCCATCTCCTCGAACTCGGCCACGTCGATCGAGATCGGGAAGTCGCCGACCTCCACGCGGCGGCCTTCCACCATCAGACCGCGTACGGCACCTTGGACCTCCAGCAGGCGCCGTGACACCCCGACCAGGTTCTCGACGGCACCACGGCGCTGCAGCCCCACCACGTCGGCACCCAGGATCCCGCGGAGGATCTCCTCCCGCCACGGGAGCCTCGTGAAGAGCTCGTGGGGCGGGAACGGGATGTGGAGGAAGAAGCCGATCCGCAGGTCCGGGCGGGACTGGCGCAGGAGGCCAGGGACGAGCTGCAGGTGGTAGTCGTGCACCCAGACCGTCGCGCCGCGAGCGGCCACCGAGGCCGCCGCCTCGGCGAAACGCTCGTTGACGCGGACATACGCGTCCCACCATTCCTGCTCGAAGGTCGATGCCCGGATGGCGTCGTGGTAGAGCGGCCAGAGCGTGTCGTTGGCGAACCCGTCGTAGAACTCCGCCACGTCCTCCGCGCTCAGTCCGACCGGGACGAGCGGGATGTCGTCGTAGCGGAACGGCTTCGGGTCGTCGTCGGCCAGTCCCGACCAACCGACCCAGACCCCGCCCCGGCGGCGGATGACCCCGAGCATGGCCCGCACGAGCCCCCCGGGGCTCGGCTCCCAGGGCGAATCACCGCTGACGTGATGGACCGGCAACCGGTTGGCCACGATGACGAGATCGTGGCCTCGGCCTGCCGGATCGCTCACGACGGAATACCGGCCGGGCGAGCACCGCCCGGCTCGTGCACCAACGGGTAGAGCCGGTCCAGACCCTCGGCCCGCAGCAGCCGCACCAGGGCGGGCTGGTCGGCACACAGCTTCACGCGCCCGGAATCGGGATGGGCGCCCCGAAGAACGCCGACCAATGCGCCTAGCCCTGGCCGGTCGAAGGAATCGACGCCACGCAGGTCAACCAGCAGCGTCTTGGCGTGCGCCAAGCGGCCCCTCAGGGCCCGCACCACGGGCGCCTCTTTGCTGACGAGCGCCCCGTCGAACCGGCACACCATCGCTCCGGGGTCGGAGGCAACGCCGTAGCTGCGGTGGATGGCCACGTCCAACATCGAGTTCTCCTGATCGAAATTCGCACCGCGCCAGACCGGCTGAGGGCGCTTCGCGTACCGATCCTACCGTTGCCAGTCAATGTAACGATTCTGCGACGGAATCATGACCACTTCGCAACAACGCGGCCCCGACGGGACGCCACGGCGCGCCTCACGGTGAGCGGTCCCACGTCCGTAGCTCCCGGCAATGGCAGGATGGGCCGTCGATGGGGCGTCCGGGCTTCGACGATCCGCACTGGTACCGGCGGGCGGTGTTCTACGAGGTGTTCCTCCGGGGCTTCTCGGACTCCAGCGGCGACGGCACGGGTGACCTGCGGGGGCTGACGGAGCGCCTGGATCACCTGGACTGGCTGGGCGTGGACTGCGTCTGGCTGCTCCCGTTCTACGCCTCGCCCCTGCGCGACGGCGGCTACGACATCAGCGACTTCTACAGCGTCCATCCGTCATACGGCGTGCTGGCCGACGTGATCGAGCTGGTCGACGAGGCCCACAAGCGCGGCATGCGGGTGATCGCCGACGTCGTGGTCAACCACACCAGCGATCAGCACGCATGGTTCCAGGAGAGCCGCCAGGATCGCGCCAACCCGAAGGCCGACTGGTACGTCTGGAACGACGACGACCAGCGCTGGCCCGAAGCGCGGGTCATCTTCCATGACACCGAACGCTCCAACTGGACCTGGGACCCCGGTCGCGAGCAGTACTTCTGGCACCGCTTCTTCTCCCATCAGCCGGATCTCAACTTCCGCAATCCCGAGGTGCGCGCCGCCATCTTGGACATGGTCCGCTACTGGGCCGACCTGGGGCTGGACGGCTTCCGCCTCGACGCCGTCCCCTACCTCTTCGAGGCCGACGGCACCAACGGGGAGAACCTGCCCGAGACCCACGCGTTCCTCACCCAGCTCCGCTCCGCGCTGGACGCCAGTCACCCCGGCCGGATGATCCTCGCTGAGGCCAACCAGTGGCCGAGCGACGTGCTGCCGTACTTCGGGCGGGGCGACGAGTGCCACATGTGCTTCCACTTCCCCCTCATGCCCCGCATGTACCTGGCGGCCAAGCGAGGAGAGCGGGCGCCGATCGAAGCCATCCTCGCCGAGACGCCGGAGCTTCCAGAGGGCTGCGCCTGGGGCCTGTTCCTGCGCAACCACGACGAGCTCACGCTGGAGATGGTCACCGACGCCGAACGGGACGAGATGTACGCCGAGTACGCCGCGGATCCGATGATGCGGCGCAACACCGGCATCGGCCGCCGCCTGGCTCCGTTGCTGCACAACAGCCGCCCCCTGATGGAGCTGTTCTACTGGCTGCTGTTCACCCTGCCGGGCAGCCCCGTCCTGTACTACGGCGACGAGATCGGCATGGGGGACAACGTCCACCTCGGTGATCGCGACAGCGTGCGCACGCCGATGCAGTGGAGCGGCGACCGCAACGCCGGGTTCTCCACCGCCGTGCCCGAGGCGCTCTACCTGCCGGTCATCAGCGATCCGGTCTACGGCTATCAGGCCGTCAACGTCGAGTCGCAGCGCCAGAACGGCGGCTCGCTGCTGCGGTGGCTGAGCCACATCCTTTCGGTCCGGCGGGAACACCCCCAGCTCGCCGTGGGCACCTTCACGCCCGTACCCGTCGACAACCCGGGCGTCTTCGCCTACATCCGAGGCGCGGTCCCCGAGGCGGACGATCCGATCCTTTGCATCGCCAACCTGCACCGGCAGGCCCAGCCGGCCGCCATCCCCCTGCCCGACCACGTGGGGGCCCGCCCGCTCGAGCTCCTCGGCGACGTCCCGTTCCCGCCCGTCGACACCGACCCCTACCCGGTCACGCTGGCCTCACGGGGGTTCCTCGCCTTCGAGCTGCGCCCTCCGGAGACCGAGTGAGACTGGCCGAGCTGGCCACGCCGGCACTGGTCATCGACGTCGACGTCTTCGAGCGCAACCTGTCGGCCATGGCCGCTGTCCTTCCCGGCCGACGCCTGCGTCCGCACGTGAAAGCGCACAAGTGCACCGCCATCGCCGCCGCTCAAGCCCGCCATGGCCACGAGAGCTTCACCTGCGCCACGCCCCGGGAGATGCTGGGGATGGCGGCGGCCGGTTTCGGTGGGGACCTGCTGCTGGCCAACGAGGTGCTCGACGGAGCTCGCCTCGCCGCGATGGCCGCGGCCGCCGATGCCAACCCGGACGTGCGCATGACCGTGGCCGTGGACAGCGACGTCACCGTGGATGCCGCCGCAGACGCGGGCCTGCACGACGTGCTGATCGACGTGAACATCGGCCTGCCTCGCTGCGGCTGCGCGCCCGAAGCGGCCGGCCGCCTGGCCGACCACGCCCGCCGGCGCGGCCTCACCGTCCGGGGCGTGATGGGCTACGAGGGGCATCTGATGATGGAGCCTGACCGGGAGACGAAGCGCGAGGAGGTCGAGCGCGCCGTCGACGCGCTGCTGGGCGCGCACGCCGAGGTGGGCGGCGACATCGTCTCGTCCGGCGGCACCGGCACGTTCGACCTCCACGACCGGGTCACCGAGGTCCAGGCCGGCAGCTACGCGCTCATGGACACCCAGTACGCCACCCTCGACTTCGGTCCTCTGGGCCATCCGTTCGCGCTGGCGCTGGCCGTCCTCGGCACGGTGATCTCGGTCAACCCCCAGTGGGCGGTGCTCGACGTCGGCCTCAAGGCGCTCGGAATGGACCACGGAAACCCCAGCATCGACACGGGCACGGTCTGGTTCTGCTCCGACGAGCACCTCACCTACGCACCCGTGGGCGCGAGCGCGCGACCGGGTGAACGGGTCCGGGTGTGGCCCGCCCACATCGACCCGACCATGGCGCAGCACGAACGGGTGCACGTCGTCCAGGGCGACGACGTGATCGGCACCTGGCCGATCGACCTGCGGGGCTGGTAGCGGGCCTCAGGCGCGCAGGGCGGCCGCCAGGGCGCGGAAGGCGCGGCCCCGATGGGACAGGGCGTGCTTCTCGGTGTCGGCCATCTCGGCGAAGGTCCGCCCGTCGCCGTCGGCGGGCACGAACAGCGGGTCGTACCCGAACCCACCCTCGCCCCACTCGGTGGCGGAGATGGTTCCCTCGCTCACGCCCTCGACGCTGAGCTCGCGTCCGTCCGGCCAGCGCACCAGCGCCACGGTGCGGAACTGCGCCGTCCGCTCCTCGGCGGGTACGTCGCCGAGCGCCGCCAGCAGCTTCGACCGGTTGTCGGCGTAGGAGGCGTGCTCGCCCGCATAGCGGGCCGACCAGACGCCGGGAGCGCCGCCGAGCGCGTCGACGAACAGCCCGGTGTCGTCGGCCACGGCCGGGAAGCCCGTGGCCCGCATCAGCGCCACGGCCTTGAGCCGGGCGTTGCCCTCCAAGGTGTCGGCGGCCTCCACCACCTCCGGAACACCGGGCGGTCGAGGAAGGAGGTCGACGACATCGCCGACGATGGCCGCGATCTCGGCCACCTTGTCCGGGTTGGCCGACGAGCAGACGAGCTGATGCCTCATCGCTTGGGCGGTGGCACGGAGATGTACTCGGCCTCCAGGGCCAGCAACTCGGCCAGGCCCAGCTCGGCCAACCCGAGCAGGCTGTCCAGCTCCCCGCGCGAGAAGGCCGTGCCCTCGGCCGTTCCCTGGACCTCGACGAAGCGAGGATCCCCACCGTCAGGGCGGGCCAGCATCACCACGTTCATGTCCACCTCCGCCGCGGAGTCCTCGACATAGGGCAGGTCCAGGACGGGAACGGCGTCGACGATCCCCACGCTGACCGCGGCGCACAGCGAGTGCAGCGGATGCGCTCGGATCTCGGCCGCCTGCACGAGCCGGGCGAGGGCGTCGTGGAGGGCCAGGTAGCCGCCGCAGATGGACGCCGTGCGGGTGCCACCGTCGGCCTGGAGCACGTCGCAGTCCACCATCACCTGACGCTCGCCCAGGAGCACCAGGTCACAGGCGGCGCGCAGGGCCCGCCCGATCAGCCGCTGGATCTCCATCGTCCGACCGCCTTGGCGGCCCCGGACGGCTTCGCGGCCGACGCGCTCCGGTGACGAGCCGGGGAGCATCGAGTATTCCGCGGTGACCCATCCGCGCCCCTTGCCCCTCATCCAACGGGGCACGTCGTCGTCGACACTGGCCGTGCACAACACCCGGGTGTCGCCGAAGGCGACCAGCACAGACCCGCTGGCCATGGTCGTGAAGTCGCGTTCGAAGCTGATCAGGCGCAGCTCGTCGGGCCGGCGGCCATCCGGTCGGGTCATGCGGGCTCCTGGCTCGATTCCTGGTTCGCTTCCTCGTTCGTTTCCGTCAGGGTGACGGCCGGCGTCCACCGGCGGGCGTGCTCGAGCTCGGGGCCGAGCAGGCGACGGCCGAGATCGGCGAACCAGGCCACGTCGCCCGACGAGAGGAAGCGGTGCTCGCCGGTCGCCGGGCTGCCGGGCCGCAAGAGGTCGAGCGCGGCCAGCTCCTGACGCACCGCGAACGCGGTCTCGTCGGCCGAGCTGACCAGCACGACGTCGGGCCCCATGACGTCGGCGATCACCCGGGCCAGAAAGGGGTAGTGGGTGCAACCGAGCAGGAGCGTGTCGACGTCCGCGGCCCGGAGCGGCGCCAGCAGCCGCTCGGCCAGGATCGTGACCTGCTCGCCTTCGATCTCGCCCCGCTCCACGAACTCGACGAAGCCAGGGCAGGCCGCCGCGGTCAGCTCGACCGCCGCGCCGGTCGCCTCGACCGCCCGTGCATAGGCGCCCGACGAGACGGTGCCCACCGTGCCGATGACGCCGACGCGTCCCGAGGTCGATGCCTCCACGAGAGCCCGAGCGCCCGGCTGGATCACCTCGAGGACCGGAACCGGCAGGTCCTGGGCCAGGTCATCGAGGCCGGCCGCGGCGGCGGTGTTGCAGGCGACGACGATCGCCTTCGCATCGAAGTCCTTGACCAGGCTCCACGCCAGCTCGCGGGCGAAGATCCGCACCTCGGCCTGTGGCCGCGGCCCGTACGGGTACCGGCCGGTGTCCCCGATGTAGACGAGGTCCTCCCCCGGCAGCAGGTCCATGACGGCTCGCGCCACGGTGAGGCCGCCGAAGCCGGAGTCGAACATGCCGATGGGCCTATCCACCGCCGGGAGGCTAGTGAGCGGCCGCCGCTGGTCCGGGGCACGCCGCGCACCCGGCGGAGCTCAGAAGTAGATGAGCTGCTCGGCGCGGGCT
>DASTFY010000318.1:0-10659 GCA_035719525.1 Acidimicrobiales bacterium | reverse complement strand
GGGACGCGCTCGGTGACCACTCGCAGCCCCGAGCGGAGCTGCGTCACATGGGTATGGGGCTGCCTGGCCCGGGCCATGGGCGTCCGTGACCGGGCCGTGAGTTCAGCGGTGACGGCGCGGACGCCGCTCGCCGTCCCGGCGGCCACCGTCGCCCGACGACGCGCCCGCCGTCTCAGGGCCGAGATCGCCGAACACCTCACGGGCCTCGGCGTCGAAGGTATCCTCGAAGCTCACCTCGGCGGCCGACGGTTCGGAGGAAGTGCCTCCGGACGTGCGTGATGCACCGCCGGAGCGGGCGGCCACCGGCTCGCCGGCACCATCCTCGGCCTCTCCGTTGTCCGCATCGTCGCCGACGGGGGTGAGGCTGACCTTGCCGCGGTCGTCGATGTCGTCCACCCGGACGACGATCTCGTCGCCCAGGTCGACCACGTCCTCCACCCGGTTGATCCGCTTGCCGCGGCCGAGCTTGGAGATGTGGACCAGGCCGTCGCGGCCGGGGAGGATGTTGACGAAGGCGCCGAACTTGGTGATGTTGACCACCTTGCCGGTGTAGACCTCGCCGACGTTGGCCGTGGGCGGATCGATGATGAGCATGATCCGCTCCTTGGCCGCCTCGACCTTGCGGCCGTCAGGCGAGCCGATGGTCACCGTGCCTACCGTGCCGTCGTCGTCGACGGCGATGTCGGCGCCGGTCTCCTGCTGGATCAGGTTGATGACCTTGCCCTTGGGCCCGATCACCTCGCCGATGCGGTCCATAGGGATCTGGAACGACGCGATCTTGGGGGCGGTCTCTCCCACCTCGGGACGAGCCTCGGCGATGGTGGCGTTCATGACCTCCAGGATCTTCAGGCGGGCGTCACGGGCCTGGCCGAGGGCGGCCTTGAGCACGTCGGCCGGGATGCCGTCGATCTTGGTGTCGAGCTGCAGGGCGGTGACCACGTCAGCCGTTCCGGCGACCTTGAAGTCCATGTCGCCGTACGCGTCCTCGGCGCCGAGGATGTCGGTCAGGGTGGTGTACTCGCCACCCTCGTAGATGAGCCCCATGGCGATACCGGCCACGGCCGCCTTCACCGGCACGCCGGCATCCATGAGCGCCAGCGACGAGGCGCAGACGGAGGCCATCGACGTCGAGCCGTTGGAAGACAACACCTCGGACACCAGCCGCAGCGAGTAGGCGAAGTCCTCCTGGCCCGGCACCACGGGCAGCACGGCCCGGGCAGCCAGGGCTCCGTGACCGATCTCGCGCCGCTTGGGCGAGCCGACCCGGCCCACCTCACCGTTGGCCCACGGCGCCATGTTGTAGTGGTGCATGTAGCGCTTGGTGGTCTCGGGGGACAGCGTGTCCATCAGCTGGTTCATGCGAGGCATGGCCAGCGTGCAGACGTTGAGGACCTGGGTCTCGCCCCGCTGGAACAGGCCCGAGCCGTGCGCGGTGGGCAGCACGCCCACCTCGGCCGACACCGGCCGCAGATCGGCCAGCCCGCGGCCGTCGATGCGTACGCCGTCCTCGACGATCCGCTTGCGCACCAGCTTCTTGGTGAGGGAGCGGACGGCCTCCTTGAGCTCCTTCTCGCGCCCGGCGAACGCGCCCGGCTCGTCCGTGGTGCCGGCCAGCTCGGCCAGGACCTCGTCCTTGACGGTGTCCGTGGCGGCGTTGCGCTCGGCCTTGGCCGAGATGGTGATGGCCGTGCCGAGCTTGGGCGTGGCCAACTTCTCGACCGCCTCCCAGACGTCGTCGCCGTAATCCAGGATCGGCGTGAAGGACATGGTCTCGATGGGGCCGTCGCGCTCGATGACCTTGGCCACCAGCTCACGCTGGAGGGCGATGGACTCCTTGATCCAGACCTTGCTGGCCTCCAGCCCATCGGCCACGACGTCCTCGGTGACCTTCGGGGCGCCGGCCCCGAAGTAGGCGAAGGCCTTCTCGCTGCCACCCGCCTCGACCATCATGACGGCGACGTCGCCGTTGTCGAGCTCCCGGCCGGCGACGATCAGCTCGAACGTGCTGGCGTCACCCTCCTCGTAGGTCGGATGCGGGATCCAGGTGCCCTCCTGGCTGTAGGCCAGGCGGACGGCGCCGATGGGCCCCTCGAAGGGGATGCCCGAGATCATCAGCGCCGCGGAGGCGCCGTTGATGGAGATGAGGTCGTGGGGGTTCTCCTGGTCGGCCCCGATGACGGTGATGACGACCTGCGTCTCGTTGCGGAAGCCCTTGGCGAAGGACGGCCGCAGCGGCCGGTCGGTCAGCCGGCAGGTGAGGACGGCGTCCTCGGTGGGACGGCCCTCCCGGCGGAAGAACGAGCCGGGGATCTTGCCCGCCGCGTAGGCCCGCTCCTCGACGTCGACGGTGAGGGGGAAGAAGTCGATGCCCTCCCGGATGCCGGAGGCGGCGTTGGCGGTGGCCAGGACGGAGCTCCGTCCCAGTGAGACCTGCACGGCGCCCTGCGATTGCAGCGCGAACCGCCCGGTCTCGAAAGTGAGGGTCTTGTCGGTGCCGGAGACCGGCCCGCTGACCCGGATGGCGTCAGCCATGGTGGGTGTTCCTTTCCGGCCGCCCGGGTCTCTCCCGTGACGACCGATCGGGAGCGGCGGGTCAGTTCCCAGTCGGCAACCCCCGGGCGGGACCCAGGAACTCTCGACTGACAACCGACCGAGCCGCTCCGCAGCGCTTTGCGGCGCCGCTCTGGTTGTAGTTGGTTGAATGTGAAAGGAGCGGACCCTGGACGGGACCGCTCGTCAGTGGTGTCTCAGCGGCGGAGGCCGAGCTTGGCGATGATCGCCCGGTAGCGCTCGACGTCCGTCTTGCGGACGTAGTCCAACATGCGTCGCCGGCGACCGACGAGCATGAGCAACCCACGCCGCGAGTGGTGATCCTTCTGGTGGACCTTCAGGTGCTCGGTGAGCAGGTTGATGCGGTCCGTCAGCAGTGCGATCTGGACCTCGGGGGACCCGGTGTCCGTCTCGTGCAGGCGATGGCCTGAGATCGTTGACTGCTTTTCTGCCATGTGATGCTTCCTTCGTTGCCGTTCCCCGCGATCGGGAAAGGTCGCACCAACGGACGGTCCGAGGTGCATCTCGCCGCAGCTAGGACGTCCTGCTAAAGGAGCCCGGCCGCAACGGACCCAGGCAGGATACCAGGAGGATCCCCCGTTAGCGTCCCCGGCCGTGCTCCCGGACCGCGCCACCGGCCTGGCGATCGAAGTCGGCGCGGTCAGCAAGCGCTTCGGCCCCACCGTGGCCCTCGAGCAGATCGACCTCTCCGTCCCCCCGGGCCAGTTCGTCAGCGTGGTCGGGCCGTCGGGATGCGGCAAGACGACCCTCCTGCGGCTCATCGCCGGGCTGACCGCGACCGACAGCGGCACGATCACCGTCGGCCGGGGCGGGCCCCGTGCCGCCCAACGGGCCCGCCAGCTCGGGTTCGTCCCCCAGTCGCCCGGGCTGCTGCCGTGGCGGACCGTCAGGGCCAACGCCCGCCTGCTGACCGACGTCGGCCGCCGCCACTCCGGTCTCTCGCCCGCGGCCGTCGACGAGCTGCTGGAGCAGGTCGGCCTCGCCGATTTCCGGCACGCCTACCCGCACGAGCTGTCGGGTGGCATGCAGCAGCGGGTAGCGCTGGTCCGGGCGTTCGCGCTCGACGCGCCGGTGCTGTTGATGGACGAGCCCTTCGCCGCGCTGGACGAGATCACGCGGGCCGAGATGCGCTACCTCCTCGTGCGTCTGTGCGAGGAGCGCGACGCCACGGTGGTGTTCGTGACCCACTCGATCGCCGAGGCGGTGATGCTCGCCGACCGGGTGATCGTCATGACCGGGCGACCGGGGCGGATCGAAGCCGACATGGCGATCCCGCTCAGTCGACCTCGCCATCCCGAACAGGAGGAGACGAGCGAGTTCTTCGCTCTGCTGACTGCGCTGCGGAGGTCGTTGCGGGTGGGAGCCCAGCGATGAGAACGGCGGGTCGCTGGTTGGCGCCGATGATCGGCCTCGTCGTGTTCTTCGGGCTGTGGGAGGTGCTGGTGCGGGCCTTCGACGTCCGCACCTTCGTCCTGCTGCGGCCCTCGACCATCCTGGCCGAACTGGCCGGCCAGCCCGGCTTCTACTGGCGCAACACGATGGTCACGGCGCGGGAGGCCCTGCTCGGATACCTGGTGGCCCTCGCCGTGGCGCTCCTGTGGGGCGCGCTCATGGCCCGGTCCCGGTTCCTGGAGCAGGCCTCGACGCCCGTGGCCGTCCTCATCCAGGTGACACCGATCGTGGCGTACGCACCGAGCGCGGTGCTGTGGCTCGGCCGCGGGCTCAGGCCCATCGTCTTCATCACCGGGCTGATCTGCCTGGTGCCGCTGCTGTTCGGTGTCACGACCGGCCTGCGCTCCGCGGACCTGGCCGCGCTCGACCTGATGGCCGTCGTCGACGCCCCGGGGCGGGAGGTGCTCCGGCGGATCCGCCTGCCCTATGCGCTCCCCTACCTGTTCTCCGCCACCCGGACCTGTGTAGGGCTGGCGCTCATCGGCGCGGTGCTGGCGGAGTGGTACGCCTTGGTCGACCAGGGCCTGGGCCGCCGCATCCAGGAGGCCATCGACTTCAACCAGAGCCGGCAACTGTGGGCGTCCATCTACGCCGTGGCGTTGCTCGGCGGGTTGGCCATCGTGGTGCTCAACGTCGTCGAGCGCCGGGTCCTCCACTGGCATCCCTCGGCGCGGACCCTCGGATAGCGTGAGAGCCGCTCGGCAGACACGGTTCTGGAACCACCTTCTCGCACGGCTCCAAAAGCCCGTCGGGCGCTGGCAAGTCCAACCGACCGACCCCTCGGAGGTCTTTATGGCGCGCCAGCGCATCGCCCAAGTCAGCGTGAGCCTCCTCGCGCTGACCGCCCTGGTGGCCTGCGCCAGCGACGGTGACAGCGACACCACTTCGCCCCCCAGCGGGAGCGCCACCGGCGAGGTCACGGCGGCCGGGATCCCGCCCGAGCGGTGCGCGGCCAACCGAGACGCCGGCACCATCACCTACCTCTCCGGCTTCGACTTCTCCGCGTCGGCCTCGATCGTCGAGGTCATCGTGGCGGAGCAGAAGGGCTACTTCGACCAGATGTGCCTCGACGTCGAGCTGAAAGCCAGCTTCTCGGTCGCCAACTACACCCTCGTGGCCGCCAACGAGGCCCAGTTCGCGAGCGCCGGCTCATTCGCCGAGATCGCCGACTTCAACGCCGCCAACGAGGCTGACCTCGTCGTCGTCGCCGTGGAGGGGAACACCGCGGTCGACGCGCTCATCGTGAAGGACGGCGAGGGCACCACACCCGCCGATCTCGAGGGAAAGACCATCGGAGTGAAGGGAAAGCTGCAACCGTCGCTAAAGGCGATGCTGGCCCGGGCCGGGCTCGTCGAGGGCTCCGACTACACGACGGTGGGCATCGAGGGTTTCGACCCCCTGGTCCACATCGGGCTGCCCGGGCTCGCCGCCTTCACCGGCTACAAGTCCAACGAACCCGGACAGCTGGAGCGAGCCGGCGTGCCATTCACGGTGCTCGACCCGTCAAAGGACGGAATCCCCGGCTCGTTCGGCATCCTCTACACGAACGCCGGCTTCCTCGACGAGCATCCGACGGCGGCGCAGGACTTCGTGCGGGCCGCCATGCGCGGCATGGAGGACGCCATCGCCGATCCGGACGCTGCCTCGCAGACCGCCGTCGACCTGATCAACGCCAACGGCAACGAGAACTTCCTGTCGCCCGAGGGCGAGCAGTTCCGCTGGCGCACCGAGTCGAAGCTGGTGAGCGAGTTCACACCTGAGGGCCAGCCGGTCGGGCTGATCGACCCCGCCACCCTGCAGGTCCAGATCGACGCCTACGACGCCATCGGCATCTTCACGACCAAGCCGCCGATCGAGGGCACCTACGACGAGGCGCTGATCGCCGGCGTCTACGGCCCGGACGGCAAGGTCATCTGGCCCTCAGGATGACGGCGCGGTGATTTCCCTCATACGCCGAGGATGCGGCGGGTCGACTCGACGTCGTGCTTGAGCTGGGCTACGAGCGCGTCAATCCCGTCGAACTTGCGCTCGCTGCGCAGGAACGTGTCGAAGCGGACCCGGGCCGGCTCGCCGTACAGGTCGCCGTTGAAGTCGAGCAGGTGCGCCTCGAGGAGCGAGTGGTCCGCGTGCTCGTAGAACGTCGGGCGCCGGCCGAGGTTGATGGCACATGGGTGCACCGCGCCGCTGGGCCGCACGTACCAGCCCGCGTACACGCCATCGGCGGGATGGCACATGGCGTTGGGCACCTCGACGTTGGCCGTCGGGAAGCCGAGCAGGCGGCCCCGCATGTCGCCCGTGACTACCAGCCCGCGCGACTCATAGAGGTGGCCGAGGAGGTGGGCCGCCACGTCCACCTCGCCGCCGGCCAGGGCGCGGCGGATCGCGGTGGAGCTGACCGGCTCGTCCACGCCGTCTGGGCGGTCCACCAGGCTCACGGGATGGACCTCGAAGTCGAACTCCTGCCCGAGCTGGCGCAACATGGCCACGTTGCCCTCGCGGTGATGCCCGAAGTGGAAGTCCTCGCCGATGACCACGGCGCGCGTGGCCAGTCCCTCGACCAGCACCTCCTGGACGAACTGGTGGGCCGATTCGTGCGATCGGGCCGCGTCGAAGGTGAGGACCACGGTGGCATCCAAGCCGGTGGCCGCCAGCAGCTCGAGCTTGGTCGGCAGGTCGGTCAGGAGCCGGGGAGCCGACTCCGGCCGCACGACCGTGGCCGGGTGGCGGTCGAAGGTGACCACCACGCTCCGGGCGGCCAGGGCGTCGGCCAGCTCCCGGACCTGAGCGACCACGGCCGCGTGGCCGAGGTGGACGCCGTCGAAGGCGCCGATGGTGATGACGGCCCGCTCACCCGACCAGGGGACGCGGCTGAGGTCGCTTATGACCTGCACAGGGCGAGACGCTAGTCGTAGCGGGTGACGGGCAGCCGTTTCGCGCCCTCCCGCCCTGTGTCGCCGCGCGTGTGTGGCCTGCGACCCGTTTGTGTCGAGCCATTCCGCGCTCAGCGCGGATCCGCTCGACACAAACGCGCTCAGGAGCCGACGAGGACGACCGCGGGCTTGGCGCCCTCGCCACGGTCATCGCGCTCGTAGACGGCCAGCAGCACGCCATCAGGGCCGACGATCGCCCATGGCGGCGGCCCCGGGAACCCCGGCAGCGGGCGGCCGTGGCGGATCAGCGCGGCCGTCGCCTCGTCGACGGTCACCCGCTCGTAGTCACGCAGCGCCTCGGACGGGGGCAGGACCGGCGCCGTCTCGGGCGGCGCCGCGTCGGCCTCGGTGAACGAGCCGATGGCCGTGCGGCGCAGGTCGCGCAGGTGTGCCCCCCCGCCCATCAGCCGACCCAGATCGGCGGCCAACACCCGGATGTAGGTCCCCGACGAGCACTGCACCTCGATGCGGTACGCGAGCGGGTTCGCCGTCGAATCGATGTCGAATCGGTGGATGGTGACCGGCCGGGCTTCCCGCTCGACCTCGATGCCCTGCCGGGCCAGCTCGTGGAGCCGGCGACCGCCGATCCGTCGAGCCGACACCATGGGCGGTACCTGCAGGATCGTGCCGGTGAGGTGCTCGGCCACGACCTCCCGGGCGTCGGCCGGCGAGATGTCGCCCATTTCATGGCGGGCCGTGACCTCGCCGGCCGCGTCCAGAGTCGAGGTCTCGACGCCGAACACCACCTCGCCGGTGTAGGTCTTCGGGAGCTCGGTCAGGAAGCGCAGAGCCCGGGTCAGCGACCCCACCCCGACCAGCAGGACGCCCGTGGCGTCAGGGTCGAGCGTTCCCGAGTGCCCCATGCGCCGCTCGCCCAGCCTGCGCCGGAGCTGTGCCACCACGTCGTGGCTGGTGACGCCGGCCGGCTTGTCCACCACCACCAGCCCGTGGAGGACCGGCGGCCTACGCCGGGCCAGCGTCACCCCTTCGCTCGGTCCGCAGGATCTCGTCGATTCGCTCGGCGCTGCGGATCACCTCGTCCGGACGGAACTGCAGGATCGGCGTCTTGCGGGCATGGATCTGACGGCCCACCGCCGCCTGCAGGCGCACTCGGCAGGCTCCGAAGGCCTCGAGCACCTCGGGGTCGCCGGCCTCGCCGACGACGGAGTCGTAGTAGACGATGGCGCGGTTGAGATCGGCGTCGACGTCCACGGAGGTGATGCTCACCAGCTCCAGCCGGGGGTCGTCGATGCGGTCCAACTCCTCGGCCAGGACCTCGCGCAGGAGCTCGCCGAGGCGGACCGTGCGCGGCCCTTTTCCGCGAGCGGGCGACGGTCGGGGGCGGTTCCTCTTGGTCATTCCAGCCACCTCCTGTCGGTCGCGAGGACGTCGAGTTCGGGGTGGGACCAGACGAAGCGGTCCACCTTGTCGATGATCTCGGAGGCCAGCCCTTCGGTGGACGCGACCACGGCGAAGCCCAGGCGCGCTCGCTGCCACTGGTCCTGGAACCCGACCTCCGACGCCGACACACCGTACCGGCGGCGGGCGCCGTCGAGCAGCGACTTGACGACCTGCCGCTTGTCCTTCAACGACTGCGAGGCGCCGACGTGCAGCTCCACCTCGTAGGCCAGCACGAACATGAGCCGCCGACGCTACCGGGACCGGTGCGTCCGGCTTGGCCGGGGCAAGGCAACGCGACCTGAGGCATTGCCGAGCGAAGCGAGTAGGAGCCAGCCGAAGCGAAGCGGAGGATGGCGACGAAGACCTAGGTGCGGGCGATCTCGCGCTCTTCGTAGGTTTCGATGAGGTCGCCCTGCTTGAGGTCCTGGAAGTCCGACAGGCCGATGCCGCACTCGAAGCCGTCCCGGACCTCGCGGGCGTCGTCCTTGAAGCGTTTGAGCGAGGTGATCGAGCCTTTCCAGATGACCACGCCGTCCCGCAGGAAGCGGACCTTGCTGCCCCGCGTGATGACCCCTGAACGCACGAAGCAACCGGCGATGGCGCCCACCCGCGGCACCCGGAAGATCTCGCGGACCTCGGCCTCTCCGGTGACGACCTCCTCGAACTCCGGCGCCAGCAGGCCGACCATGGCCCGCTCGATGTCCTCGATGATCTGGTAGATGATCTCGTAGGTGCGGATCTCCACGTCCTCGGCCTCGGCCAGCTCGCGGGCCTTGCGGTCCGGGCGGACGTTGAAGCCGATGATGGTGGCGTTGGTGGTCGCGGCCAGGGTGATGTCGTTCTCGGAGATGCCACCGACGGCGCGGTGCACGAACACCGGCCGTACGTCCTCCCGCTCCAGCTTGCGCAAGCTCTCGGTGAGCGCTTCGAGCGAGCCCTGCACGTCGGCCTTCAGCACCAGGTTGAGGGTGGCGACCTCGCCCTTTTGGATCTGGCTGAAGATGTCCTCGAGCTTCACGCCCTTCTGCACCCGGGCGTCGGCCCGCTGGTTCTTGACCCGGGCCCGCTGCTCCCGAGCCTCGGCCACGGTGCGGGCGGTCTTCTCGTCCGGCGCGGCACGGAACTCGTCACCGGCGTTGGGCACCGACGACAACCCGAGCACCTGCACCGGCGTGGAGGGCCCGGCCTCCCCGATCTGGTCGCCGTTCTCGTCGAGCATGGCCCGCACCCGGCCCCAGGCCGCCCCGGCCACGATCGGATCGCCCGGCTTGAGCGTGCCCTTGTCGACCAGGATGGTGGCGACAGGGCCGCGGCCCACGTCGAGGTTGGCCTCCAGCACCACGCCCTTGGCGCGCCCGGTCGGGTTGGCCGTCAGCTCCTCGAGCTCCGAGACCACGAGCAACTGATCCAGCAGATCGTCCACGCCCAGGTTCTGCTGGGCCGACATCTCCACCGTGATCGTGTCACCACCCCAGGACTCCGGCACCAGCCCCTGCTCGGCGAGCTGGGTGAGGACCCGCTGCGGGTCGGCGTTGTCCTTGTCGATCTTGTTGACCGCCACGACGATGGGCACCTCGGCCGCGTTGGCGTGGTTGATGGCCTCGATCGTCTGGGGCATGACGCCGTCGTCGGCCGCCACCATCAACACCACGATGTCAGTGACCTGGGCACCCCTGGCCCGCATCTTCGTGAAGGCGGCGTGGCCCGGGGTGTCGATGAAGGTGATCTGGTGGTCGTCCCGGCTCACCTGGTAGGCGCCGATGTGCTGGGTGATGCCGCCGGCCTCGCCCGCCACCACGTTGGCCGAGCGGATGCGGTCGAGCAGGGTGGTCTTGCCGTGGTCGACGTGGCCCATGACGGTGATGACCGGCGGACGGACGCGCTGCGCCTCCTCGTCGTCGTCGTCATCGTCGTTGAACAGGGCCTGGAGCTCCATCTCCTCCTGCTGGCCCGGTTCGACCAGGAGCAGCTCGGCGCCCACCTCGAGGCCGAACAGCTCCATCTGCTCGTCCGTCAACGCCATCGTGGCGGTGATCATCTCGCCCTGTTGCAGGAGGAATCGGACGACGTCGGCGGCGGTGCGGTTGAGCTTCGGCGCGAACTCCTGGGCCGACGAGCCTCGCTCCACGACGATGGTGCCTTCGGGGACCGGGGCGTTGTTGGGCGAGTAGCTGGAGAGCAGCTGCTGGGGCTGCAGCTCCTCGCGATTGCGACGCCGACGCCCTCCCCGCTTGCGCTGCGGTGGGCGACGGCCGCCGCCGCCAGGACCGCCGGGGCGTCCGCCGGGGCCACCTGGACCACCGGG
>DASTFY010000317.1:0-7035 GCA_035719525.1 Acidimicrobiales bacterium | reverse complement strand
GCAGGCCTCTCATGCCTTGTTCTTCTGGTTCTTCGGCATGCTGCTCGGCACCTTCGGGCTGGTGGCCTTCGCCGTCTGGCAGCGCCGGCGGCCCGGCGGCGTGACCGGCCGCTCGACCGTCCTGCTCGTGGTGGCCCTCGTCAGCCTCGGCATCCTCCCCCAGGCGCTGCAGCGGCCGGACTCGGCCCACCTGAGCTGGGTGACGTGCGTGTCCTGGCCTTTCGCAGTGGTCGCCGTGATCGAGGTGCTGCGACGGTGGCGGCCGCGGATCGATTGGCGGGCTGCGCTCGGAGCCGGTGTGGCCGTGACGTTCGGACTGACGTTCACCTTCACCGCCCTGTTCACGTTCCGGTACTACCTGTTGCACACCCGGCTGGGGCTGGGACAGGTGCCGAGCCCCTACCCGGTCGAGCGCGATGGCCGGCGCTTCTACCTCGGCGACTTCGAAGCCCACCAAGGCGTGTCGGCCGCCGTCGCGGACCTGAGCGCCGAGGCCCAGCCCGGCGAGCGCCTGCTCGTCGGACCGCTCGACCTGCGCCGCACCTGGTACAGCGACGCGTTCATCTACTGGCTGTTCCCGGAGCTGGACCCCGCCACGTACTTCATCGAGATGGATCCGGGGCTGGCCAACGCCGAGGGCTCGGGTCTGGCCGAGGACGTGGCCTCCGCCCACTGGGTACTCCTGACCGGCCTGTGGGACGGATGGTTGGAACCGAACGACTCCGCCGACTTCGGGTCCGACGAGCCCAACCAGGTCCTCCGAGACCACTTCTGCGAAGCCGGTTCCTACGAGGACGGCCTCGTGGTCCTCTACCGCCGCTGCCGCTGACCGGGGTCGGCCGGTTCGAGCGTGAAGTTGCCGCCGCTAGGCCAAGGGAAGGCGACGCCAGACGACACCTGGAAGATGGCGGAACACCATGAACACCGGGCGGAGGGTGGAAGGCACCCACACCGTCCGCTGGCCCCGGCGCAGCGCCCGGGCCGTGGCGGTGGCGATGGCCGTCGGCGTGGTGGCCAGCGGTGTCGCGGCCCGGCCCTGGGTCATGCGGCTGTGCACGAAGCCTGGCCGTACGACCAGCACGCTGGCCCCTGAGCCGACCAGTGCGTCGCCGAGACCCTGCGCGAACGCGTCCAGGCCGGCCTTGGAGGACCCGTAGACGAAGTTCGCCTTGCGGACCCGCTCGCCGGCCACGCTCGACAGCACGACCAGCCGGCCGTGGCCCTGCCGGCGGAACTGCTCAGCCACCGCCAGGGACACGCTCACCACGCCCGTGTAGTTCACCTGGACCAGCTCCGCGGCACGGGCGGGATCGGCGTCCAGCTCGGCCTGATCCTCGAGTTGGCCGAAGGCCACGATCACCACGTCGAGATCACCGTGGCGGGCCACCAGGTCACGGACGAACGCCTCATGGGAGCCCGTGGCGGTGGCCTCGAAGGCCACGACGTCCACCGCCAACCCCGGCCGCTCGAGGTCACCGATCTTCACCTCGCCCGGGCGTCGGGCCGCCAACACGACGGTGCGGGTCGAGGGCGAGAGCAGCTCGGACACGATGGCCCGACCGATGTCGCTCGTGCCGCCCAGCAGCACGACGGTCTGCGGCTCTCCCAGCGCATTCTCCATTGGATCTCCCGGTGGCTCAGTCTGCGAGCAGGCGCAGCCGCCGGCTCTGGTCGCTGGCCCACACGCCGGCGGGGTCGACGGAGGCCCGGACGGCACGCCACTCGTCGAGGCGGGGGTAGCCCCTCCGGACGGCGTCGGGCCGCATGTGGGCGTCCTTGGCCAGGTAGTGGCGTCCGCCGGCGTCGAGCACGAGGTTGTCGAGACCGTGCAGCAGCGGGGCCAGCCCGCTGGCCCCCGCCGGCAGGTCGAGAGCGAGGGTCCAGCCCGGCGCGGGGAAGCTGAGCGGGCCGGGGTTGGCCACGCCGAAGCGCTTGAGCACGGTCAGGAAGCTGGCCGTCCCTGCCGCCGCCAAGCGTTCGACCACGGCCCGCAGCGCCGCCTCCTCCCCGAAGGGCACCACGAACTGGTACTGCAAGAAACCCCGCTTGCCGTACAGGCGGTTCCACGACCCGATGGCGTCGAGGATGTGGAAGTAGGCCGGGATCGACACGATCTGCCCGATCCGGCGGCGGGGCGCCTTCCGGAACCAGAACTCGTTGAACGCGGCCACCGTCAGGTGGTTCAGCACGCCTGATCGCGGCACGAGCGGCGGAACCACCACCACCTGTCGGGGCTCGTAGGCCAGGGGCTCGACGGCATCCCGAGGGTCGAGTTGGTCCACGGTGGCGTGGTCGCCGCGGGTGAGGACGCTGCGGCCGAGCCGTGCTCCCTTGGCCGTGAGATCGATCCACGCCACGGCGTAGCGGTGGTAGCGATCACCTTCGGCCATCATGGTCAGCACCGAGTCGAGGTCGGGCGCCCGGGTGGTGTCCACGGAGCAGCGGCTGGTCTCGATGCGCAGGACCCGGATGGTGGCGTCGAGGATCACACCAGTGAGGCCCATCCCGCCGACCGTGGCCCAGAACAGTTCCGGCTGCCGATCCGGCCCGATGTCGGTGACTGTTCCGTCGGCCAGCAGCAACGACAGGCGCAGCACGTGGTTGCCGAAGGAGCCTTCGAGGTGGTGGTTCTTGCCGTGGATGTCGCTGGCGATGGCTCCACCGACGGTCACGAAACGCGTCCCCGGCGAAACGGGGACGAAGAGTCCGCGCGGTACGAGCACGCGCAGCAGCTCGTCCAGGCTGACGCCGGCGGGAACGGTGACCATGGCCGCGACATCGTCGATGGTGGCGTCGACGACCTGATCCCGCAGCCGGAGCACGACGCCGCCGCCGTTCTGGGCCGGATCGCCGTAGGACCGACCCATCCCCCGCGCGATGCCGCCCCGGAGCGGCAGCTCCTTGACCACCGCGGCCAGTGCCGCTGTCTCGCGGCCCGATGCGGTCACGAGCTCGGCACTCGATGGTGCCGTGCGACCCCAGCCCGTGAGCAGCTCGCGCTCACCCACGGATCAGACCTACGCCGAACAGGATGATCCAGATGGCGCCCATCAGCTGCAGCACACGGTCCCGCAGGAACAGATCCTCCGGTGTGGCGCCTTCGCCCACCTCGACCGCCAGCGCGTAGCGCAGCAGCGCCGTGACGACCGGGATGGCCGAGAGCTGGAACCACACCGCGCCCGCCCCGGCGGTCTCGGCCTTGTCGAAGCTGAAGATGCAGTAAGCCACCGCGGTCGCCGTGCAGGCCACGCCGAGCACGAAGCGCAGGAACGGCACCGTGTAATGGTCCAGCGTCGGGCGCACGGTGGCCGCCTCCTCCCCCATCTCCTCCAGCTCGGCCAGGCGCTTGCCGGTCACCACGAACAACGAGCCGAACCCGGTGACGATCAGGAACCAGCTCGAGATCACCACGTCGACCACCACCGCTCCACCGATGGCCCGGAGCAGGAACCCCGACGCCACGATCACCAGATCGAGGATGGCCACGTGCTTGAGCCACGCGCTGTAGGCGAGCGTGGTAACCACGTAGAGCCCCAACACGGCCACGAAGTCCCACTCGGTCGTGGCCACGGCGAGCAGGAAGGCCACCACGATCAGGCCAGCCGCCACCGCCCGGGCGGTCCCGATCGACACCAGGCCGGCGGCGATCGGACGCTCGCACTTGGTCGGGTGACGCCGGTCGGCCTCGATGTCGGCCAGATCGTTGGCGATGTAGATGGCACTCGATGCGGCGCAGAACGCGGCGAAGGCCAGCGTCAGGCGCCACCAGGTGCTGAGCTCGGTGAGCACCTCGGCACCGGCCGGTGCGGCGACCACCAGCAGGTTCTTGGCCCACTGGCGGGGACGGAGCTCGGTGAGGATCGGGCGCAGCGAGCCGGTCGTCCGCGCCGTGCTGACCGTCATGCGGGCACGCCCGCCAGCGCCTTCGAGCCCACCTGCACCGGGTGCCGGGCCCGGGCCAGCATCGGCCGGTCGTCGGAGCTGTCGCCGTAGGCCCAGCCGAGCGCCGGCGGATCGCCGTAGAGCGCGGCCAGCCGGCGCACCTTCTCCTCACCACGGCAGTTGGCACCGATCAACCGGCCGGTCAGTGCTCCCCCGGCGTCCACCTCCAGCTCGGTGGCGACGACCCGTGCCGCGCCCAGATGGCGGCCCAGCGGCACCGCGTAGGCGGCGAAGGACGCCGTCACCAGCACGACCTCGTGCCCGACGCCGCAGTGCCAGGCCAGCCGATCGACGAGGTCGGGCCGGACCCAACGATCGACGATCTCCTGGGCGAAGCCGTCGCCCTCGAGAGCCACGGCGTCCGCCGAGCGGCCGCCCAACAGGTGCGCGACCAGTGCCGCCTTCACGTCGTCCCGGCGGGCGCGATCCCGACTGGCGGCCACCAGCAGTCCCGCGTGGCGGGCCAGCACGGCGGCCACTCGGGCGCGGCCGGCCACGCGTACGAGGAACGGCAGTACGCAATCACGAGAGGTGAGGGTGCCGTCGACGTCGAAGGCGGCGATCTCAGCCGGGGCCACGAGCGCAGGATCGTACCGGTGCCCGCACGATCGCACCCGCCGGGGCACGGTGCGTCCGGCGCACCGCGACGGCCGCAACCTCGTTCCTGGCCGATCTCGTCGCGTCCATCGCACAGATATCGGCCATGAACGCCCTCCCCCCTCTTACCAGCTGGTGCCCAGGGGGCGGCCTTCCTCGTAGCCGGCGGCGCTCTGGATGCCGACCACAGCCCGCTGCTGGAATTCGGGGATGGTCCGCGCGCCGGCGTAGGTGAAGGCGCTGCGGATCCCGGCGACGATCTGGTCGATGATGTCCTCGACGCCCGGCCGCTCGGGATCGATGTACATCCGCGAGGTGCTGATGCCCTCCTGGAACAGCTCCTTGCGGGCCCGGTCGAACTCGGTCTCTTGGCGGGTGCGGTTCTTGACCGCTCGATGGGACGCCATGCCGAAGCTCTCCTTGTAGAGCCGCCCGTCGCTGTCACGCTGGGCGTCGGCTGCGCTCTCGTACGTGCCGGACAGCCACGAGCCGAACATCACGCTGGCCGCGCCGGCCGCCAGCGCCAGTGCCACATCCCTCGGATAGCGGACGCCGCCATCTGCCCACACGGGCTTGCCGAGGCCGCTGGCCTCGGCGGCGCACTCGAGCACGGCGGAGAACTGCGGCCGGCCCACGCCGGTCATCATCCGAGTCGTGCACATGGCGCCCGGCCCGACGCCGACCTTGACGATGTCGGCTCCCGCCTCGATCAGGTCACGGGTGCCGCGAGCGGTCACGACGTTGCCGGCCACGATCGCGATCGGGCGGCCGGCGCCCGCAGTCTGCTCGACCACCGCTCGGACCTCCTCGATGGCCCGCAGCGTCTGCGTCTGGTGGCCATGGGCGGTGTCGATGACCAGCAGGTCGACGCCCATGTCCAGCACCGCCTTGGCCTTGACCGCGGGGTGGCCGTTGATCCCGAGCGCCACGCCGATCCGCAGGCGGCCCTGGTCGTCCCGGTTGGGCGTGTACAGCGTCGAGCGCAGCGCGGCCTTCCGGGTGATGGCCCCCACCAGGCGTCCGCCCTCGACGACGGGCGCCGCGCTGACCCGCTTGTCGGCCATGCGGTCGAAGATGTCCGGGAGCGGAGTCGCCGCATCCACGACGACGAGGTCCCGGGACATGACGTTGCGCAGCTGGGTGAAGCGGTCGAAGCCGGCGGCGTCCGTCTCGGTGAAGATGCCGACCGGCTCCTCGCCCTCGACGACGATGACCGCACCGTGCGAGCGCTTGTGGATCAGGGACAGCGCCTCACCGATGGTGCCGCTGGGTGGAAGTGTGATCGGCGTGTCGTAGACCGGGTGCCGGGTGTGCACGTAGTCGACGACGGACTCCACGATGTCGACGGGTATGTCCTGGGGCAGGATGGCCACGCCGCCCCGGCGGGCCACGGTTTCGGCCATGCGCCTCCCGGCGACGGCGGTCATGTTGGCCACGACGATCGGGACGCTGGTGCCGATGCCGTCGGGGGTCGTCAAGTCGACGTCCATTCGCGACGGCACGGCCGACAGGCTCGGGACCATGAAGACATCGCTGTACGTCAGGTCGTAGGGCGGGGGGGAGTCGTCGAGGAAGCGCATGGTCACCGGCCGATCCAGCCGATCCAGCCTACGACCGCCGGGCCCCGGTACGACGGCGAACTACCTTGCCGCTCATGCCGTCGCCGGTCCTGCTCGTCCATGGCTGGGGCTCCTCGTTCGAGCGCACGTGGGTCGCGACCGGGGTCAGCGCGCTGCTGGAGGACGCCGGGCGCGAGGTGATCGGCGTCGATCTGCTGGGCCACGGGACGGCGCCGAAGCCCCATGACCCGGTGGCCTACACCGACCTCACCGCCCGGGTGGTGGAGGTGCTCCCGCCCGAGATCCGGGTCGACGCAGTCGGGTTCTCCCTCGGCGCACTGACCCTTCTGGAGTTGGCCTGTCGGGAGCCCGAGTGCTTCGGCCGCGTCGTGCTGGCCGGCATCGGCCAGAACGTCTTCGCCCGCCAGACCGACCAGGTTCAGCGGATCGTCGACGGCGTGCGGGGGAGTGCGTCGGACAGCGACGTCGAGGCCCACGTGTTCCGCCACTACGCCGAACAGCCGGGCAACGACCCGGAGGCACTGGCGGCAGTCCTGGAACGCCCGGTCGTGCCGATGACCGAGGCCCGGCTGGCCGCCGTCACCTGCCCGGTCCTCGTCGCCCTAGGAGATCGCGATTACGCGCAGCCGGCTGATCGCCTCGTCGCGGGGCTACCCGATGCGCGCCTCGTCACGCTCCGCAACACCGACCACTTCGCCACCCCGGAGTCGTTCGCGTTCCTCGACGCCATGCTGGGCTTCCTCGACGCCGTACCGGCCTGACGCGCCATGACGTCGCCGCAGGTGCGCGAGGCGGTGGCGGTCCTGCGAGCCGGTGGGCTGGTGGCTTTTCCGACCGAGACCGTGTACGGCCTGGGCGCCGACGCCGCCAACCCGAACGCTGTGCGCAGGCTCTATGCCGTGAAGGGCCGGCCGGT
>DASTFY010000316.1:0-9127 GCA_035719525.1 Acidimicrobiales bacterium | reverse complement strand
GACTCGGTCACCAAGTCCAAGTTCGACAACCTCTATGGGTGCCGCCACAGCCTCATCGACGCCCTCAACCGGGCCACGGACGTCATGATCGGCGGCAAGACGGCCGTGATCATGGGCTACGGCGACGTCGGGAAGGGATGCGCGCAGAGCCTGCGCGGCCAGGGTGCCCGCGTGATCGTCACCGAGATCGATCCCATCAACGCGCTCCAGGCCGCGATGGAGGGCTACCAGGTGACGACCCTCGACGAGGTGGTCGGCACCGGCGACATCTTCGTGACGGCCACCGGCAACACCGGCATCATCGCCGCCGACGACATGGCGAAGATGAAGCACAACGCCATCGTGTGCAACATCGGGCACTTCGACAACGAGATCGACATGGCCAGCCTGGCCCGCAGCGGGGCCACCAAGATGGAGATCAAGCCACAGGTCGACCTGTGGACGTTCCCCGACGGCCACAGCATCATCGTGCTGGCCGAGGGCAGGCTCGTGAACCTCGGTTGCGCCACGGGCCATCCGAGCTTCGTCATGAGTTGCTCGTTCTCCAACCAGGTGCTGGCGCAGGCCGAGCTGTTCACGAAGACCGCGGACTACCCCGTCGGGGTGTACGTACTCCCCAAGCGGCTCGACGAGCAGGTGGCCCGGGCCCACCTGGACGCGCTGGGCGTGAAGCTGACCCGGTTGTCGGACGAGCAGGCCGACTACCTGGACGTCGACCCCTCCGGCCCCTTCAAGGCCGAGCACTACCGCTACTGAGCCCACCCTGGGCGACAACCCTGCTACACCCCTTCGTTAGACCGGCCGTGTGCTCGCGCCGTCTCAGTGCCCGTCCTGCCGCCGCCCAGGGCGCGTGCCGTGCGCCCGATGTGCCACCACGGCCGCTCCGGCGCCCGGGTCGGCGGCCGTGCCCGCGGTGCTGGCCTTCACCGGACCGGGGCGACGCCTGCTGCTGGCCCTGAAGTACGGCAACACCAAGCCGGTGGTGGCCGCGCTGGCCGGTGCCATGGCCCGTCGGGCCCGGCGCTTCGACGTGGACGTCGTCACATGGGCGCCGACGTCGACAGCGCGCCGGCGGGACCGCGGTTACGACCAGGCGGAGGTGCTGGCCCGGGCGGTGGCCTGGCGGTTGGGCGTGCCCTGCCGCCGGCTACTGACGCGCGTGGGCGATGACGCCCGCCCGCAGACCGGGCGCACCCGTGAGGAACGCCTCGACGGCCCCCGCTTCGCGGCCTGGGGCAGTCGACCCGTGCGAGCTCGCACCGTGCTCGTGGTGGACGACGTCGTCACCACCGGCGCCACGCTGCGGGCGGCAGAGGCGGCTCTGAAGGCGGCAGGGGCCGGTGCGGTGCTAGCCGTCGCCGCCGCCGCCACGCCATGACCGCCCGCGGTCCCCCCGACTGGACGGCCGATAGCATCGGACCCCGCATGGCCATCCTCGACCGCATCCTCCGCGCCGGCGAAGGCAAGAAGCTCAAGGCGCTGGCCGGTCTCGTGCCGGACATCAACGCGCTGGAGCCCGAGATCAAGGCGTTGTCGGATGCCGACCTCCAGGCGAAGACTCCCGAGTTCCGGCAGCGGATGGACAACGGCGAGGACCTCGACGACCTGCTGGTCGAGGCGTTCGCGGTCATGCGGGAGGCGGCCTTCCGGGTCATCGGACAGCGGCACTTCGACGTACAGCTCATGGGTGGCGCGGCGCTGCACCTCGGCTGGATCGCGGAGATGAAGACCGGCGAGGGCAAGACCCTCGTGTCGACCCTGCCTGCCTACCTGAACGGTCTGACCGGCAAGGGCCTCCACCTGGTGACCGTCAACGACTACCTGGCCCGCCGCGATGCGCAGTGGATGGGCCAGATCCACCGATGGATGGGGCTCTCGGTCGGCCTGGTCATCCCGGGGGTGCGCGAGCGCCCGGCCGAGAAGCGGCTGGACTACGGCTGCGACATCACCTACGGCACCAACAACGAGGTGGGCTTCGACTACCTGCGCGACAACATGGCGACGTCGGCCAACGACAAGGTGCAACGGGGCCACGTGTACGCCATCGTCGACGAGGTCGACTCCATCCTCATCGACGAGGCGCGTACCCCGCTGATCATCTCGGGCCGGGTGGCCGATGCCGCCAAGCTCTACTACCGCTTCGCGTCCGTCGCCCGCAGCCTCAAGCGCGACGACGACTACGAGGTGGACGAGGAGAAGCGCAGCGTCTTCCCGACCGAGAGGGGCATCGAGCGGGTCGAGCGGGAGCTCGCCGTGGAGAACCTCTACGACGCCGTCCAGCAGAACCTGGTCCACCAACTCCAAGCGGCGCTGCGGGCCAAGGAGCTGTACAAGCGGGACAAGGACTACATCATCCAGGGCGGCGAGGTGAAGATCGTCGACGAGTTCACCGGTCGCATCTTGGAGGGGCGCCGCTGGAGCGAGGGCCTGCACCAGGCCGTCGAGGCCAAGGAGGGGGTGAAGATCAAAGAGGAGAACCAGACGCTCGCCACGGTCACCCTCCAGAACTACTTCCGCATGTACGACAAGCTGGCCGGGATGACCGGCACGGCCACCACCGAGTCGGCCGAGCTGATGAACACGTACGGCCTGCAGGTCGTTCCCATCCCCACCAACCAGACGGTGGTCCGCGCCGACCAGGCCGACCTCATCTACAAGTCCGAGCTGGGCAAGTTCGACGCGGTGGTCGAGGACCTCGCCGAGCGATACGGGACCGGGCAGCCCGTCCTGGTCGGCACGGTCAGCGTCGCCAAGAGCGAGTACCTGGCCTCGCAGCTCGCCAAGCACGGCATCCCTCACGAGGTGCTCAACGCCAAGCAGCACACCCGGGAGGCGGGCATCGTCGCCCAGGCCGGGCGGCTCGGCTCGGTCACCGTAGCCACCAACATGGCCGGGCGCGGCGTTGACATCGTGCTCGGCGGCAACCCCGAGGCGCTCGCACGCGAGGAGGTCCTGAAGGAGGGCCACGCCGCCGACACCCTGGTCGAGGAGTACAACCTCCCTGCTCCGCTGGAGGACATGCCCGAGGAGTATCGGGCGGCCCGCATCGCGGCACAGGCCCGCTACGTCGAGCTGTTGCAGCAGTTCCGCGACGAGTGTGCGGCGGAGGGCGACAAGGTCCGCGAGCTCGGCGGGCTGTATGTCCTCGGCACGGAGCGGCACGAGAGCCGCCGGATCGACAACCAGCTCCGAGGCCGGTCCGGACGCCAGGGCGATCCGGGCGAGAGCCGCTTCTACCTCAGTCTGGATGACGAGCTGATGCGCCTCTTCGCCACCGGCGCGCTGCAGTGGGTGATGGGCAAGACCCTGCCCGACGACGCGCCCATCGAGGCCAAGATGGTCACCAAGGCGATCGAGCGCGCCCAGAACACCGTCGAGCAGCGCAACGGTGAGATCCGCAAGAACGTCCTCAAGTACGACGAAGTGATGAACGAGCAGCGCAAGGTCATCTACCGCCGCCGGGACCAGATCCTGGCCGGCGCCGACCTGCGCACCGAGGCGCTCGAGTACCTGGACGATGCCGTGCGCACGACCATCGCGGCCCACTGTGTGGCCGAGGTGCCCGAGGAGTGGGATCTGGACGGTCTCCAAACGGAGCTGCAGACGTTCTACCCCTCCACCATCACGAGCGAGCAGCTGTCCGCCAGCCACAGCACCGACGCCATGCAGGCGCTGGTCATGGAGGAAGCCGAGGCCTACTACCAGCGCCGCGAGGAGGAGCTGACCCCGGACGTGCTGCGCGAGGTCGAGCGCCAGGTGATGCTGCAGATCATCGATCAGCGGTGGCGAGAGCACCTGCAGGAGATGGACTATCTGCAGGAGGGCATCAACCTGCGGGCCATGGGCCAGCGGGACCCGCTCGTCGAGTGGCAGCGTGAGGGCTACGACATGTTCGGGCAGCTCATGCACGGCATCGCCCAGGACTTCGTGCGCTACGTGATGCACGTGCAGGTGGTTCAGCAGCCGACGGAGGGCGCCGCACCGGCCGTGCTCGACGTGTCGACCCATACGTCCGAGGACGAGACCACGACGGCCCTGCAGGCGGCAGCCCTTCAGGCCGCGGCCGACGCTGAGCTCGACGGCGAGGAAGCGGCACCGCTCGCCGCCGCCGCTGCGGAGTCAGGCGGGGGTGGGGGCGGCACGCGCACGCAGCAGCCAGCGGCACGCGCCAAGCAGCAGACCGTCGTCAACGACGAGTGGGCCAAGACGGGCCGCAACGAGCCCTGCCCCTGCGGCTCGGGCAAGAAGTACAAGATGTGCCACGGTCGCTGAGCCATGCGGGACTTCACCGATGACCTACGCGCGCTCCGGGACCGGGTGGTCGAGGCCCATCGTTACTTGAGGATCGACGCCGGTCGGGCCCGCCTCGCTGAGTTGGAGGTGGCGGTCGCCGCGCCCGATCTCTGGGACGATCAGGACCGCGCCAAACGCCTCACCGGCGAATACGCGGCCGTCAAGGACGACCTCGACACCTATGACTCGCTGGCGGCGGAGATGGACGACGTCCAGGTCCTCCACGAGCTGGCCCGCGAGGAGGGCGACGAGAGCTACGAGTCCGAGACCGAGGCCGGCATCGTCGCCCTGCAGGCCAAGCTCGACCAGCTCGAGCTGCGCAGCCTGTTCACCGGTGAGCACGACGAGGCCGACGCCATCTGTCGGATCAATGCCAAGGACGGCGGGGTCGACGCACAGGACTGGGCCGAGATGCTCCTGCGGATGTACAGCCGGTGGGGCGAACGGCGCGGCTTCGACGTCACCGACGTCGACACCTCCGAGGGGACCGAGGCGGGCATCCTCTCGGCCGATTTCACCATCAAGGGCCGCTACGCCTACGGGCTGATGGCGGCCGAGCGCGGCACCCACCGGCTCGTCCGCATCAGCCCCTTCGACGGCAACGCCCGACGCCAGACCAGCTTCGCCGCGGTCGAGGTGTGGCCGGTCATCGACGAGACCGAGGTGGAGCTCAGCGACGCCGACATCCGCATGGAGGTCTTCCGGGCCTCGGGCGCCGGCGGCCAGCACGTCAACAAGACGTCCTCCGCCGTACGGCTGATCCACGAGCCGACGGGCCTCGTCGCCAGCTCACAGGAGGAACGCAGCCAGCTGCAGAATCGCGAGAAGGCGATGAACCGGCTGCGGGCCATGGTGGCGGCCAAGGCCGAGGAGGAGCGGGAGCTCGAGCTGCAGCGCATCGCCGGGGGCAAGCAGGCCCAGGTGGGCTGGGGCAGCCAGATCCGCAACTACGTGCTGCAGCCCTACCAGATGGTGAAGGACCTGCGTAGCGGGGTCGAGAGCGGCAACGTCGCCGCGGTGCTCGACGGCGACCTCGACCAGTTCATGGAGGGCTACCTGCGCTGGAAGCGGGCCACTGCGGAGCCCGGAGACGCCGTGACCGGCGAGGCCGTCACCACCGCCTGACCCGGTTCGCGAACGGCCCGCTGGTACGATCACCAGCCGGGTCGGGCGGGACCCTGCACCACGCCATGATCAAGCTCGACAACGTCACCAAGGTCTATTCCACCGAGGTCGTGGCCGTCCGCGACGCCAGCTTCGACATACCGAAGAGTGAGTTCGTCTTCCTCGTCGGCCCTTCCGGCTCCGGAAAGTCGACACTGCTGCGGCTGCTGAACAAGCAGGAGCAGCCCGAGCGGGGGACCATCTGGGTGGCGGGCCGCAGCATCAACGACCTGGCCGCGTCCAAGGTGCCGTACCTGCGCCGCAACATCGGCAACATCTTCCAGGACTACAAGCTGCTCCCCAACAAGACCGCGTTCGAGAACGTCGCGTTCGCGCTCGAGGTGATCGGGCGACCCAAGCACGTCATCCGCCAACAGGTCCCAGCCGTGCTGGAGCTGGTCGGTCTGGCCGGCAAGCAGGACCGCTTCCCGCACCAGCTGTCCGGCGGCGAGCAGCAGCGGGTGTCCATCGCCCGGGCGTTCGTGAACCGGCCGCTGATCCTCCTCGCCGACGAGCCCACCGGCAACCTCGACCCCCAGACCAGTGAGGGGATCATGCGGCTGCTGGATCGGATCAACAAGACGGGTACCACTGTGGTGATGGCCACGCACGATCAGCGCATCGTGAACATGATGCGCCGTCGGGTGATCCAACTCGACCGGGGCACCATCGTGCGGGACCAGGCCCGAGGGGTGTACGAGTAGTGCTCAACCGCCTGGGCTACTGGCTGCGCGAGACCTTCGCCAGCCTTCGCCGGAACCTCACGCTGACGGTGGCCGCCGTCCTGACGGCCGCCGTTTCGCTCCTGCTGCTCGGCGTGGCCCTGCTGGCCCGCCAGGGGGTCGGCAACCAACTCGTGCAGTGGAAGGGCGGCGTCCAGTTCATCGTCTTCATGAAGGCCGACGCCAGCGAGGACCAGATCCAGAGCGTGCGCACAGCCCTGGCCGAGAGCCCTCAGGTGGATGACGGTAAGACGGTCTATCTGGACAAGCCGGCGGCGTACCAGGAGTTCCAGCGCATCTTCCGGGACCAGAAGACCATCGCCGAGTCGCTGACGGTGAACGACATCCCGCCGAACTTCAAGGTCGTCCCGATGACCGACGACAGCGACATCATCCAGGCCGTCGGCAACCAGTTGCTGACCAAGCCCGGCGTGATCGAGGTCCGCTTCGCCCGTGACTACGTCGACCGATTACAGGCCTTGTCCCGCATGGTCGGCGTGGTGTCCATCGCCATGTTCGTGGTGCTGCTGTTCACCGCCGTGGTGCTGATCTGGAACACGATCCGCACGGCGATGTTCGCCCGCCGGCGCGAGATCGAGGTGATGAAGCTGGTCGGTGCCACCAACTGGTTCATCCGCATCCCGTTCATGCTGGAAGGCCTGCTCCACGGTCTGGCCGGCGGCCTTCTGGCCGTGGCCGGGCTGTACGGCGTCAACTTCCTCTGGAAGGAGCGGGTGATCCCGAAGATCCCCGACCTCGCCGCGCTCCAGGTCAGCTCCTCGCAGTTCAACCTGGTCGTGGTGCTGGTGCTGGTGGTGGGCATGCTCGTCGGTGCCGTCGGCTCCGCGGTCGCCGCTTCCCGCTTCCTCGACGTGTAAGTCATCTTCGTCGCCGCTCTCCGCCGCGCTTCGATCGGCTCCTACTCGCTTCGCTCGGCAATCTCTTCGTCGCCCGCCTCCGCTGCGCTTTGGCGGGCTCCTACTCGCTTCGCTCGGCAATGCCTCGGGCGTCGTTGCGGTGCGCCGGCCAAGCCGGACGCACCGGGCTGGGGACGGCCAACAGCCCGTCCGCTTGGCGGGCTTCGCCGCGTTCAGGCCGGCACGGTCAGATCCGTGCTGTCGGTCAGGTGCGACGGTCTTCGCGGCGCTCCTTGCGCCGGCTGTGCCGGCGGATCACGCCAAGTCCAAACCAGACGAGCGCTCCTACGAGCGCGGCGACCAGTGTCAGCAGCCACACGGGCCACGTGAAATCCCAGAACAGGAACTTGATGGTGACGTCCTCGGTGTTCTGGAGCATGAAGACGACGAGTGCCGCCACGCCTCCGAGCGTCGCGATGGCGCCGCCACCGAGCTTGCTTTGGTCGGAAGTGCTCTCCATCCTGTTACCCCCACGATGGCCGCCCAGGGGTGAACCTACACGAGGCGCGACGTCGCGACGCGTGATCACCTCGTTGCCGAACGCGAGACCAGATCCGACGGCTCCGGCGCCGGCGGGGCGTTCATGGCCGATGGGTGTGCGATAGGCGCGGCGGGATCGGCCACGAACGAGATCCGACGGGTTTTTGGTCGCGCTGAGAGAGCACTTGACCACGGAGCGTGCGCCGGGCCAGCATGGAGGCGTGCCCAGGAGGGTCCGGGCGGGCCTGGCTGCGCTGGTGTTGGTCGCCGGCGCCCCCGTTTCGGCGGCGGGTTCTGGACCCGACACCTCCGATCCAGCCGCGCACAAGACCCAAGTGGATCGGGAGCGCAACCGGCTCGCAGAGCAATACGACGAGACGCTGGCTGCGGAGGCCGATCAAGTGGCGGCCTACGAGCAGTCCCGCGCCACGGCCGACGAGCTGACCCGCCAGGTCGCCGTCCTGGACGATTACTCCGCCGCCGTTCAGCGCGAGCTCGACGCGGCGACGGTGGCGGCCGGGCAGGCCCTGCACCGGCGCGACACCCTCGCGGAGGATCTGCGGATCGCCACGACCGAGCTCTCCCGGCGCCGCGGCGACCTGCGGGCGGCGGCGGTGTCCGGCTACGTGTGGTTCGGTGAGCGGGGCACGGTCTCCAGCTCGTACGGCCGGGCCGTGGTGGCCGACGAGCAGATCATGTCGGGCTTCTACGCCGGCTATCTCAACGACGTGCAGGACGCCCGGGTCGATGCCGTCGAGCAGCAGGAAGCCAGGGTGTCCGGGCTGTACGACGAGGCCCGCGTGGCCAACGATCGGGCGGAGGCCGCGCGCCAGGAAGTGGCCCAACGTCGCGCCGACCTGCAGAAGGCCCGCGACGAGCGGGCGGCGGCGAAGGCGGCCGCCGATGCCGAGGCCGAGCGCCAGCGGCAGCTGGTGGCCGAGGTGGAGGCGAAGCGGAGCGAGTTCGAGCAGCGCCTACGGGCGCTCCAGGAGGAGTCGGCCCGCCTGGGAGAGCTGCTGCGGGCCCGCCAAGCTGCGGCAGCCGCCCAGCCGGCCGGAGCCTCACCACCGGCGGGCCGCCCGACCCAGCCCGCCCCCGCGCCGGCGAAGCCCAAGCCCGCTCCGGCGCCGACGGCCGCGCCGGCGCCACCGGCGGCCGGGAACCCGGGCGTCACCAACCCGCCACAGCCCGACACCACCAACAACGCCGGCACCGGGCCCCCGCCGGCCATCTCCGTCCAGTTGAGCTACCCCCTGCCCGGATACCCGATCGTGTCGAAGTACGGGTGGCGAGTCCATCCCATCCTGGGGGTGCGCAAGTTGCACGAGGGCATCGACATCTGGGCACCGGCCGGTACGCCGATCCGCGCCTCGGCCGGCGGCACCGTGATCTGGGCGGGGCCGCGTGGCGGCTACGGCAACGCGGTCATCATCAACCACGGCGACGGAGTGGGCACCGTCTACGCCCACCAGTCGGCGGTCGCCGTCACTGCCGGCCAATCCGTTGGGCCGGGGGACACGGTCGGCTACGTCGGCCAGACAGGATTGGCCG
>DASTFY010000315.1:0-2494 GCA_035719525.1 Acidimicrobiales bacterium | reverse complement strand
TGTCCTTGTACGCGCACGTCGTGACATCACGGGTCATCAGGTCGGAGACGGAGAGGTCGAGAGCGGCCGCCGCATGCGCGCCGAGGCCCCGCACCACGTCGCGCTCGGACAGGATGCCGTCGATCCGGCGCCCGTCGGTCGACACCACGAGCGCGCCGACCTTTCGCTCGTTCAGCAGAGCGACCGCGTCCCGGACGGTGGCCTCCGGCGCGATCGTGGCCACGTCGGCGCCCTTCGCAGCCAGGATGCTCTGCACAAACATCGCCACCTCCTGAGGTTCGGGACCGAGGCTACTTTTCCACGCCTGGAGCGGCGACCCGACCCGTAGGGTGGGACGTCGTGGACGAGCGTCGGCGGGGCATCCTGTTGGGGCTCGCCGCGTTCGTCGTCTGGGGCTTTCTCACGGTGTTCTGGAAGGCCCTCGCAGGGCTCGGGCCGTTCCAGCTCATCGGGGCGCGGGTGATCAGCTCCTTCGTGCTGCTGTCCGTCGTGCTCGGCGTCACGCACCGCTGGCGCAACCTCAGCCCGCTGCTCAGGGACCGGGCCCTGCTCGTTCGGGTGATCGTGGCCGCGCTCGTGCTCACCGCCAACTGGACCGGCTACGTCTGGGCCGTCGTCAACGACGATGTGCTGGGAACCGCCCTCGGCTACTTCATCGCGCCCCTCGGTACCGTCCTGATCGGCGTGGTGGTGCTGGGTGAGCGGTTGCGGCCGGCTCAACGCCTGGCCCTCGGCCTGGCCACGATCGCCGTCATCGAGCTCACCGTGTCCTATGGCCGGGTTCCCTGGCTCTCGCTCGTCATCGCCGCCTCCTGGTCGCTGTACGGCCTGCTGAAGCGCCAGATCCCCATGGGCGTGTTCGAGGGGCTGACCGGCGAGACCCTCGTCCTGCTCCTCCCGGCGCTGGCGGTGCTGGCCGTCCCCGCGGCCGGCGGCCATGGTCTGGCCCAGGAGGCGTCGACGGCGCAGCTCGGCCTGGTGGCGCTGACCGGCCTGGCCACGGCCGGGCCCCTGTTGATGTTCGCGGCCGCGGCCAAGCGGGTGCCCTTCACCCTGCTGGGGCCGATGCAGTACCTCGTGCCGACCATCAACTTCTTCCTCGGCGTGCTCGTGTACCACGAGCCCCTCGACGGATCGCAGCTCCTCGGCTTCGGGCTGGTCTGGGCCGGCCTCATCATCTTCACCGTTGACAGCGTGCAGGCGTCGCGCGCCCGCCCGGATGAACGCCAGCCCGCTACGCTCGTGGCGTGACACGCACCCTGGCGGTGGTGCTGGGCGCGGTGGCGGTCTTGTCGGTCGGTGCCTGTTCGTCGAGTACCCCCAACTACCCCGACGACGCCACCGGCATCATCGAAGAGACCTACCAACCGGCCCTCGGCTTCGGGGAGTTGACCATCACCTGCGACGAGCCGTCCTCGAGCGATCCGGCCACGACCTTCGAGTGCGAGGCCGGGACGCCCGGCGGTGCGATAGTCCACTTCGTGGCCACCATCGAAGATGGCGAGACGGTGAGCGTGCAGTCCACCAACGTGCTGGGACCCGACGCGCTCGATCAGGTCGAGGCCGAAGCGGCGCGAATCCTGTCCGAGGAGTCCGGCATCGCCGTGGCGGCCGACAACATCGACTGCGGGCATGCGCTCGTCGCCGAGGCGGGCCAGCCCTTCGTGTGCGCCCTCCGCGATCCGGCCAGCCCCACCGTCATCTACGACGCCTCCATCACGCTGGACGACATCCGAGCGCCCACCGACCTCCAGGTCGCGGTGGCCAGCGAACCAAGGCCCGCGCCCTGACCGCCGAGCCGGACCGGTGAAGTGGATCGTCCACGGCGAGCGCCGCATCTACGACAGCCCGTGGGTGGCGCTGGCGCTGGCCGATGTCGAGATCCCGGAGGGTGAACGCTTCGAGCACCACGTCGTACGCATGCCCCATGCCGCGGCGGGGGTCGTGGTCCACGATCCGGCCCGGGGGATGCTGCTCCTGTGGCGCCACCGCTTCATCACCGACACCTGGGGATGGGAGATCCCCGCTGGACGGGTCGACGAGGGCGAGACGCCGGCGCAGGCCGGCCGGCGGGAGACGATCGAGGAGACGGGCTGGTCGCCGGGGCCCCTGCGTCACCTGACGTCCTACTTCCCCTACAACGGCGTCTCCGACGGTCGGTTCCACCTCTTCGCCGCCGCCGGGGCGACGCAGGTCGGGGATCCGACCGATCCCAGCGAGGCGGAACGGGTCGAGTGGTTACGGCAGGCTGACGTGGTGGCGGCGGTGCGCGCCGGCCGGGTCGGCGACGGGCTCTCCCTCACGGCGTTGCTGTGGTTCCTGGCCTTCGAGGAGGCCGGCCCGCAGGCCTAGGAGTGCTCACGGTGGCCGGCGGACTTCCCACCGGCCACCGCGCGCAGGAACCCGATGCGACTCAGCCGCTGAACACCCCGCCCTGGCCTTCGACGTCGACCTCGACGCCCTCGGAGGTCTTGTACCCGGGCTTGGCCGGGTC
>DASTFY010000314.1:0-5283 GCA_035719525.1 Acidimicrobiales bacterium | reverse complement strand
GGGCTCGAGCATCCCGGGCTGGAAGACGTTCATGGCCGGAGTGCCCAGGAACTGCGCGACGAACAGGCTGGCCGGGCGGTCGTAGACCTCCTGCGGGGGACCGACCTGCTCGAGCACGCCGTGCTGCATGACGGCCACCCGAGTGCCCATCGTCATGGCCTCGACCTGGTCGTGGGTGACGTAGATGAACGTGCCCTCGACGCGTTGGTGGAGGGAGATCAGCTCCGCCCGGGTCTCACCGCGGAGCTTGGCGTCCAGGTTCGACAGCGGCTCGTCCATCAGGAACACGGCCGGATTGCGGACGATGGCGCGCGCCAGGGCGACCCGCTGGCGCTGGCCTCCCGACAGCGCTCCCGGCTTGCGGTGCATCAGCTCGGACAGGCCGAGCACCTGGGCCGCCTCCCGGGCGGCATGGGCCCGCTCCCGGGACCCGACACCCCTGGCCTTCAACGGGAACTCGATGTTGGCCTGCACGGTCTTGTGTGGATAGAGCGCGTAGGTCTGGAACACCATGGCGATGTCGCGGAGCTTGGGAGCGACGTCGTTGACCTGCTGATCGCCGATCCAGATCTCGCCGTCGCTGGCCTCCTCCAGCCCGGCGATCATCCTCAGCAGCGTGGACTTGCCGCACCCCGACGGGCCTAGCAGCACCATGAACTCACGGTCGCCGATGTCGAGCACCACGTTGTCCACCGCGGTGACATCTCCGAAGCGTTTGGACACGTTGGAGAGCCGCACCCCTGCCACGGCGGGACAACGTAGGCCACCGACTGCATGCCCGGCGCCGTCACCCGTTGGGCACGGCCGATGGGCCGTCGTCCCCTACGCTCGGGATGATGTCCGGCATGCCCCCACCACCGCCCGGTGCGGTCCCCACCGCCGAGCCCGATCTGGTCCGCATCTCCGACGACTTGGCCGCCGTCGAGGTGGCGTTGGAGCGGCTCGAGGCCGGGACCTACTGGACGTGTGAGGTCTCGGGGGAGCCCCTGCCCGACGAGCTCCTGGCGGTCGACCCGATCGCCCGCCGATTGCCGGATCGCGCGGCCCCGGAGCGGTGATCCGCCCTGCGCTGGTGGCCGTCGCGGCCGCGGGCACGTTGGTTGCCATCGCGCTTCGTGATCCCCATCGCCGGGCCCGCCTCGCCCGCTCAGGGCGCGTCTGGCGGCTGAGCGCCCGCCGGGGAGCGGACTGGACCGTCCACCGCGTGCTCCGGGCCGGCGCATCCGAAGAGCGACAGGCCGAGCTCGATACCCGCTTCGTGATCCGCAGCGCCGAGGACACCGCCCGCGAGCTGGGGCAGATGAAGGGCGCCCTGATGAAGGTGGGCCAGCTACTCGGGTTCATCCTGGAAGGTCTGCCCGAGGACGCCCAGCGCGCGCTGGCCACTCTGCAGGCCGACGCTCCCCCGATGGCGGCTGGCGTCGCGGCGTCGGTCGTCCGTCAGGAGTTGGGCGCCGACCCCGAGCGGGTGTTCCGCCGCTGGGAGCCCGTACCGGTGGCGGCGGCCAGCGTCGGCCAGGTTCACCGGGCGACGCTCCCCGGCGGCCGGCCCGTCGCCGTCAAGATCCAGTATCCGGGCGTCGACACCGCCATCCAGGCCGACCTGGACAACGCCGAGGTGCTCTACGGGTTGTTCTCCGCCTTCGCCCTCAAAGGCCTCGACGTGCATGCCCTGGTCGACGAGCTGCGCCTGCGCATGAGCGACGAGCTGGACTACCGCATCGAGGCCGACCATCAGTCCGAGTTCGCCTCGGCGTACCAGGACCATCCCTTCATCGCCGTGCCCGCCGTGGTGCCGGAGCGGTCGACGCAGCGGGTCCTGACGACCGAGTGGGTGGACGGTCTGGCGTGGGCCGATTTCCTCGCCACCGCCGACCGCCCGGCACGGCAGCGGGCGGGCGAGATCCTGTTTCGGTTCGCCCAGGGCTCGATCCACCGCCTGGGCGTGTTCAACGGTGACCCGCATCCGGGCAACTACCGCTTCCTGCCCGACGGCCAGGTGGCGTTCCTCGACTTCGGACTGGTCAAGCGCTGGACGCAGGGTGAGTGGGAGCGGCTGTCACCCTGCCTCGACGCCATCCTGGCCTCCGACGCCGAACGGTTGCTCACCGCCATGGAGGACGTGAGCTTCCTGCCGGCCGATCACGGCCTCGACCCCGAGGTGGTGTTCGGCTACGTCAGCACGCCGTACCGGCCCTACCTGGTCGAGCGGTTCCCGTTCACGCGCGAGTTCGTGGCGGACACCGTTCAGCGCATCGCCGACGTGCGCGGCCCGCACGCCGAGGTGGTGGCCAAGCTCAACCTGCCGGCCAGCTTCGTCATCCTGGACCGGGTGGTCTGGGGGGTCTCTGCGCTCCTGGGCAAGCTGGAGGCCGAGGGTCCGTGGCGGGGGATCCTGGCCGAGTACCGCGAAGGCGCACCGCCGTGCACGCCGCTCGGCGAACAGGACGCGGCATGGCACCACGCTCGGACCGCGGCCGTGCGATGACGGCTTGAACGGCCGGTCAAGCGGCCGGGTACATTGCCAGGCATGCCTGATCCGTTCAAGGGCCGCGCGCCGTTCGCCCCCTGGGACCGGCGGGAGCTGCCGGGGTTGTTCGACGTCGAGGAGACCGCCCGGCGGGTCGGCAACTACAAGTGGGCGGAGATCAAGTTGTTCGAGGCGCTCGGCGGCTGGGTGGCCACCGTCCCTGAGCTCGACGTGAAGATGCGCCTCGGCACGCACTGCTACAAGCACGCCTGGCACGCCGAGCTGTGGCACAAGCGGCTCCCTGAGCTGCGGGAGATGAACCCGGACCGGATGACCGTGCCGGCCAACGACGCCATGGTCCGCTTCGTCGAGGCCTTGACGGAGCCGGAGGCGCCTGAGCTCACCATCGAGAAGCTGGTCGGTGTGTACCGGGTCTTCATCCCGCGCTTCATCTCCGCGTACACCTTCCACCTCAACAGCACCAGCCAGATCACCGACGCTCCCACCATCCGCTCGCTGCGCTTCATCCTCCAGGACGAGTACGAGGACTGGCGCGACGGCGAGATGATGATCCAGTCGCTGCTGGACTCGCCGGCCGAGGTGGAACGGGCGAGCGCCCGCCAGGCGGAGCTCGAGAGCCTCATGGTGGAGGCGGGTGGCGTGGCGGGCCCGGGGAGCATCGGCGTCGAACCCGGCTCAGCGGAAGCAGTGGCCTGAGCGATGAGACGTTTCTTCCCGGTCGAGGAGCTCGCTCGTGACCACCGGTTCCACAAGGTCACCATGCGCGACCGGATGGCCGACCCACGCTCGGCCATGATCAACCGGCCCGATCGTCCCCGGCCCGCCTCGAACCGCCTTGCGCCCTCCCGCCCGGACGCCTCCGATGCCGCCCGAGCGCTGATGCACGGCATCTTCGTGGGGGAGATCCAGGCCCTGGAGGGCGCCGGACGTACCTGCTGGGACTTCACCGACGACGAGGCGCCGCTTGCCTTGAAACTGGACATGGCCCGGCAGTGCTGGGACGAGGCCCGGCACGTCGAGATCAGCGCGAAGTTGGCCGACTGGATGGGCAGTGAGATCGGCCAGTACGCCGAGAACACGGTGCTGTTCGAGGCCGCCTGCAGCACGGACCCCGTCCTGCGCCTGGCCGGCGTGAACCGGGCCCTGGAGGGCCTGGCCATCGACGTCTTCACCACCATGAAGGAGTTCGGAGAGACCGCCGGCGACCCGTTCCTCGAGTTCTGCGAGGACTGGATGCTGGCCGACGAGGTCACCCACGTGAAGATGGGGTCCGACTGGTTGCGCCGCGTCACCGAGGGCGACCCCGAGCGGCGGGCCAAGGCCCTGGAGTTCCAGGGTGTGGTGGACAAGCTCTTCTCCTACGGCGGCACGCGGTCCGACTCGCAGGAGTCCCCCATCGGGTTGGCCCGCAGGTTCAGGGAGCTGGCCGGCTTCACCGGCGAAGAGATCGACGACATCGCCGAGGTGTCCCTGGCCGCGCTGAACGAGCGCAAGAGCAGGGCCGCGGAGCTGCAGGCCGAGGCCCTCGACGCGGCCGACGAGGTGGCGTCCGCGACCTCGTCTCGCTGAATCGGCTGGGGGGATCGGGGGCGCGTTGGCTAGCGTCGGGTGCATGGTCGTGACCGTCGCCCCCGAGCAGTTCTCGATGGTGCTGTTCGACGCGGACGCCATTCGGGCCTGGGCCGAGGCACTTCTCTCCCGTCTCGAGATGGGCGATCGCCGCCTCCACATCGAGGTGGACGAGACCACGCCCATCGCGCGGGTGCAGAGCGAGCTGGGCGACCCGATCGTGGTGCGGGCGGACAGCGGCGCCTTCGAGGACACGCGGCGGCCACGCCAGCTCTCCGAGGTCGCGGTCAACACCGCCCTGGGCCGCACTCTGCTGCGGGCGAGGGACCGGTTGTCGGGCCGGTTCGAGTCGGCGCCCGCCGACGCCGACCTCGATCTCATGCAGGTGGCGGCCTGGGACACCTATGCGGTCGGCCGGCTAGCGCGGCTCGGCTACCCGGTCCACCAGCCTCGATGGATCTACAACTTCCGCAACCGTCACGGCTTCACGGATGAGGCCGACGACGCGTTCGCCCAGATCTGGGCCGCGGACGACCTGTCGTGGGAGGACCTCTGCGCCTTGTCCGACCGCGCCGCGGCAGCCGTCTCCGCCGTCTGACGGCCGCACGGCGGGCTCGCCGGACATGAGATCCAACGGCATCCGGTCGCGCACGGTGGCCGTCAACGGCGTCCGGCTCGACGTGCTCGAGGCCGGCGATCCCGGCGCGCCGCCGGTCCTGCTGGCCCACGGCTTCCCGGAGTCGTCGTGGTCGTGGCGCCACCAGCTGCCCACGCTGGCCGCCGCCGGCTACCACGTCATCGCCCCCGACCAACGCGGGTACGGAGGTTCGTCCAGGCCGGCGGACGTCTCCGCCTACGGGATCGACGCGCTGTCCGGCGACCTACTCGGACTGCTGGACGAGGCCGGCCACGACGAAGCCGTGTTCGTGGGCCACGACTGGGGGGCGCTGATCGCATGGGACCTGGCCCGGCTGCATCCCGAGAGGGTCCGAGCCGTCGTCGCCGCGAGCGTGCCCTACCCGTTCTGGCCCGGCCGGCCGACCGAAGTGCTACGTCACATCTTCGGGGACCGGTTCTTCTACATCCTCTACTTCCAGGACGTAGGACCGGTCGAACGCGAGCTGGAGGCCGACATCCGTGGCGCCTTGGCTCGCGTGCTGTGGGCCATCTCCGGCGACGGGCATCTGGAGTCGACGGAGACCCTTCCGCGCGAAGACACCGGT
>DASTFY010000313.1:0-3104 GCA_035719525.1 Acidimicrobiales bacterium | reverse complement strand
GCGCGCTGGACCAACGAGGGCTACCGATTCTCGTGGAACGTCCTGGCCACTGAGCGGGCGGGGGAGGTGGCCTTCCGCCTCACCGACCCGGACACCGGGGTGAGCTGGGTCGACGACGCCCGCCACCTGTACTCGCCGGACCAATGGAGCCTGATGGCCACGGAGCCGGACCTGATCCACCAAGCCGCGCTGGCGCTCGCACGCGAGGCCCGCGCGGACGGTCACGCCCGGGTGCAGGTTCGCGCCGAGGCCTTCGTATCGCTCAACGGGCGCCCGGCGGCGCGGCTCGTGGACCCGATGGTCGATCTGGCGGCCGAGCGGCGGGACCTCTGGCATGACGAATGGATCGAGCCGGGACCCGCCGCCGGTCCACCCTGACCCGCGGTGGTGGCACCACCGCCTCCAGTCAATTGCTCACTGTCCGTGGTCGTTGACCGTCGCGTCAGTACTCAGGACCGACATCGGCTCTGACCACGTATCCGTTCGGTAGGCGAGCCGTATCGTCCCCGGTGAGGCGATCGGCGCCTCCACGGCAAGAGGGCGGACGGTACCCATGCGGGCACGGCGGGCAAGGCACACGGCACTGGCTGTAGTTCTGGGCGCCTCGGCGGCGTTGCCCCTGATGGCGCTGACCTCGACCGTTGCTTCGGCGAGCACCCTCGGGCCCGATCCAGCCTTGAGCTACACGCCCGACCCCGCCTGGTGGGGGACGAACGGCCGCGTCATGGAGATCCTGCCCGTCGGCAACCGCATCTACCTGGCGGGCGGCTTCGACTACGTCGGGCCGGCCACCGGGTACGGCGTCGGCGTCGACGCGGCTGCGGGAGCCAAGCTGCCCGGTGCGCCCGTCGTGGACGGGGTCGTGCGGGCCGCCGTGGCCGATGGCCAGGGCGGGTGGTACATCGGCGGCGACTTCAAGTACGTCGCCGGCCAGTTCCGCCGTCACGCCGCGCAGATCACGGCGGCCGGGGCCCTCACCAACTGGAACCCGAAGCCCGACCAGCCGGTCGAGGCGCTCGCCTTCGACGGTGCGAAGGTGTATCTGGGCGGGAACTTCACCACCGTGCGCGACCTTCCGGCGCCTCGGCTGGCCGCCGTGATGCCGACCGGCGTCGCCGACCTCGCCCCGGGCTTCCAGGGCGGTGCCGACGGCCGGGTGACCAGCCTGGTGGCGGCCGCTGGCGCCCTGTTCGCGGGGGGCGAGTTCAGCAACATCGGCGGTAGCCCGCACGCCCGCGTCGCGCGCATCGACACCGCGACCGGTACCGCGCCGGCCACCTTCACCGGTGCCACCAATGCCGCCGTGCGAGCGCTAGCCATCTCTCCCGACGGGGCCACGCTGTATGCCGGCGGCGACTTCACCCAGGCCGGCGGGCCCGGACGGAACCGGCTGGCGGCGTTCGACGCCGCCACCGGCCTGCTGTCCTCGTGGGCGCCGGGGGCCGACAACGTCGTGCGCTCGCTCGCCGTCGATCCTGCTTCCGGGGTGGTATTCGCCGGCGGTGTCTTCGGAAACGTGGGCGGCGCCCCGCGGGCTCGCCTGGCGGCCATCCAGCCCGACGGCGCGGTGTTGGCGTTCGACGCGGCGCTGAATGGTTGCCACCTCAAGCACAGCACGAACGACGCCCACTCCAACCCGGCCTGCGATACCTCGGTCGACTCGCTCACCGCGGCCAACGGCCTGCTCTATGTCGGGGGCCGCTTCAACCAGTCCGGCCTGACCAGCCGCCACGACGCGGCTGCGTTTGTGCTGGCCGACGGGGCGCTGCACGGATGGAACCCGGTGGCCTCCGATCGGGTGTTGGCCTTGGCTGCCTCCAATGGCGCCGTGTTCGCCGGTGGCGAGCTCACGAGCGTCAACGGTGGCGTGCGGCCCAACCTGGCCGCGCTCGACGCCACCACCGGCCAGCTCGACTTCAGCTTCAACCCGGCCGTGAACGACGAGGTGCTGGACATCGCCGTCGCACCGGATGGTGTGCGGCTCTACCTCGGCGGTCACTTCGGCCTGGTCGGCGGCAAGAAGCACAACCGGATGGCCGCCATCTTCCTGGCCGACGGCAAGGTCGACAATGCCTTCAAGCCCAACTTCAACAACGACGTGCTCTCGATCGGCGTGCTCGGCAACAACGTCTACGCCGGCGGCCAGTTCACCAAGGTCACTAAAATCGTGCGTAAGCACGTCGTGAAGCTGAATCCGGTGAACGGCGCGGTGGACATGGCCTTCAAGGCCGACACGGTCGGGCCGTCGGGGCCGCTCACCGCCGGTGGCATGGTCCAGTCCCTCCAGGTCGCCCCGGACGGCTCCAAGGTCTTCCTCGCCGGCCCCTTCGACAGCGTCAACGGCACGGCCAAGCGCGGCATCGCAGTGGTGAACGCCGCCACCGGCGCCATGTGGCCCAAGCAGCTCGGCGGCGTTCAGAAGTGCTGGAACAACGGTGACTGGATCATCAAGCTCTACCTGTCCCCGGACGGTCAGCGCCTCTACGGCGGCGACGTCTGCCCGGACAACATCTACCAGTGGGACGCCGTCAACCTCTCCAGCCCGACCAACCCCACAGGGCTGAAGTGGCGGACCTGGTGCAACGCCGGCATGCAGGGAGTGCTCGAGGTCAACGGGCACTTCTTCTACGGCAGCCACGGCGGCGACGAGGGCAGCGGCGGGCGATGCCTGCAGACCCCGGGGGGAGCGCAGGTCGACATCTCCCGCTATGCCATCTTCGACCAGGTGAACGGCAGCCTGCTGCCGGACCGTGTGCAGTTCGACAGCCCCATGGGCGTGTGGTCCTTCGCTGCCGTCCCGGGCGGGCTGCTGGTGGGCGGCGACTTCACGTGGGTGAACAGCACCACCAACGTCCACCAGGGCCTGATGCTCTTCCGCGGCACGCCGTAGGGTTGGTCTCGCGCTCGCAAGCGGAGCTTGCTCGGCGAAGTCTGGTCGGCGCCGGCCTCTGGCCGGCACTAATTCTCTAGGCGAGCGACCGGCGTAGCCGGATCGCTCGCCGGGTGGGGGCTCCGGCGGAGCCTCTGCCCCCACACCCCCGCCCGCGCCCTCGCGCTGGGCGTTACCGGACCCAAGGGCTGGTGCTGCTCGCCGGCCGTGAGCG
>DASTFY010000312.1:0-2733 GCA_035719525.1 Acidimicrobiales bacterium | reverse complement strand
AGGCCACCATCGGGCTGGGCGTCGTCGCCCTCCTGATCAGCTTCCTCCCGACGCTCTACGCCGCCTACAGCGCCCGCGAGCAGGGCGTCGGCATGCTGGCCCCACTCACGGGCTCACCGGCCTCAGCCACCCAGCTGCTGTGGCGCCTCCACGCCGCCCATTCGCTGGCGGGATCGGGGATCTGGAGCTCTACGTCCGCATGGTTCGTCGCCGTCGAGCAGAGCCACATCGCGTTCCCCGCGCTGTCCCAGTTCCCGCCCCAGCAGGAGGAACAATCGTGGGTGGCCACTGCGGGCACCGTCCTCGACGCCGCGGCCATGGCCCTCTCGGTCGCCGAGATCGAGAAGGGACGGCCGGTCGATGCGGGCGGCGAACAGACCCAGCTCGGGGGACTCCTGCTCTTGCTGGCCCATGGCAGCTCGGCCATCGTCGGCACCGCCCGGGCCGCCGGCATCGCCGTGGAGGACCCGCCCACCGTGGTCGATCTGGTGCTGGGCACGGATCACGATCCGAGGCCGATCTCGGTCGAGCGCCGGGAGTACGACGAGGCCCTCGAGTTCCTGGCCGAGGCCGGCGTGGTCGGCGCCGTCGACGCCGAGCGGGGCTGGGTCAACTTGTCCCGGATCCGAGCGTCCTACGACACCGCCCTGCGCGGGCTCGCCGGCCTGACCCACGCTCCGCCCGCGCCCTGGACGTCGGACCGAGCCCTCATCGTCGGCCGGCCCCGGTTCTTCAGCCACAAACCCCTCGACACGCGCGAGCCCTGACCGGTCAGGCCACGTCAGCCAGGTCCAGGTTCAGGTTGGCCACCGCCGCCACCAGGATCAGCGCGGAGCAAGACCAGCGACGCTCGATCGGGGGCGGGGACGACATCGCCGTGGTCGACGTCTCGGTCATGCCGGCACGGGCTCCTCTGCGTCGTCGGGTGCGTCCTCGTTGCGGGACGGTGGGTCGTGCGGCAGATCACCGGTGAACGCGAGGGAGAACAGGGCCAGGAACGCCGCGGCCAGGAGACCGACCTTCAGGGCCTTGATCGAGGCGTCCTCGTAGTCGTTGACGACCGCCGCGGTCGTGGCCTCGTCGATGCCGGCCTCACGGATCACGGTCTCGACCTGGTCGGAGGGGACGAAGTCGATGCCCTCCTCCACCGCCGCCGTGATCTGGATCTCGATGTCGTCGGCGATAGCGGGGTCATCCTCGATGTTCGACACGAACGCACCCGTCAGGCCGATGAGCACGATCGACCCGATGAGGGCGACCCCGAGGGACGAGCCGAGCTGCTGGCCCGTGTACTGCAGGCCACCCGCTTCACCACGGCCGGAGGCGTCGACCGAGGACTGCACGACATTGCCCAGCTGCGAGACGATGAGTCCCATGCCGACACCGAGCACGGCCATGGACAACTTGAAGGCCCCGTCGGCCAGGGTGGGCTGGATGGTCGCCAGGAGGGCAACGGCGGCGGCGAGGGTCGTCCAGAGGCCGGCCCGGACGATCGAGCGGACCGTGAATCGGGCCGACAGGCGGGAACCCACGGCAGAGGTGATGAACATGGTGATGGAGACGGGCAGCATCTTGATGCCCGTCTCCAGGGCGTCCAGACCGAGGACGATCTGCAGGTAGAGGGGGATCGAGAAGAAGATCCCCATGAGGATCAGGTTCTGCGAGAGCATCCCGATCAGCCCGGAGCGCAGCGGGGGGATCTTCAGCAGGTCGAGGTGGACCAGCGGGTCCAGCTCGTGGGCCTCGCGGCGCCGTTGCCACCGGATGAAGCCCCACAGCAGCACCCCGCCGAAGGCGATCACGAACAGGGTCACCGAGAAGCCGAACGGCTCGATCGGCGAGTCCTTCGGCGCCACCCAGCCCCAGGTGCTCGACTGCAACGTGCCGAGGACCACCAAGCCCAAACCCGAGGCGGCGAGCACCGAACCCACACCGTCGAGGCGGGGTTTCTCGCCCTCGATGGGCGTGTCCACGACGTATCGGACCATGAGCAGGATGAAGAGGACGAGGACGACCTCCCCCGCGAACACGACCCGCCAGCTCAGTTCCGTTGTGGCCCAGCCGCCGAGGATGGGGCCGACGGCGATGCCGGCGCCGGCGACGCCGCCGATGATCGCGTAGGCCCCCTTGCGAGACTCGCCTTCGAAGTTGCCGGCGATCAACGCCGCCATCGCGGGCAGGACCAGGGCGGCGCCGATGCCCTCGAGGATCGACCACCCCAGGGTCAGGACTGCCACCGTCGGCGCCGCCGCGGTCATGGCGGATCCGCAGGCGTAGATGATCAAGCCGATGACGAAGGCCCGCCGCCGGCCGATGATGTCACCGATCTTGGCTCCGGTGAGGATGAGCATGGCCATCACCAGGCAATACAGAGTGATGACGGCCTGGATCGTGGTCACCGTGGTGTCGAAGTCCTCGACCAGCTGGCTGATCGACACATTCATCACCGACTGGTCGAGCACCATCAGGAACTGAGAAGTCGCCAACGCGACCAGCGCCGCCCCACCCTTGCTCGTCGAGGTGTTCATAGTTTGCGCCAGCTCGCGCGCGCTCCCAGGTGATCTCGCCCTCGGCGTCTTTGATGGCGGCGTCGATGTCTCTCGTGCTGACGTCGAGTTGTTTTGGCGACGTGTCTATCGGCTTTCAGCTGCAGTTTGCCGATCGCGGCTTCGAGGGTGTTCGCGCCGATGAGGAGTAGAGCGGCCTCGCCCGAGTCGATGAGTTCACCGAGTT
>DASTFY010000311.1:0-3188 GCA_035719525.1 Acidimicrobiales bacterium | reverse complement strand
ATCCCAGGGTGGGCGCTCGCCCACTCCGATGATGTGTGCCCCACCGTTCCGACCCTCAAACCTCGATATCGCCTTTCGTGGGACGACGCGGCGGGGGCGGCCATTCGATCACGTCAGGGAGGCTGGCGCCGACCCCGTGAGCGCACACCCGGCGCCGCCGCGGGGCATGCTGGGGACATGAGCAACCGCCGGGTCTGGCCCGGGCGAGCCTTCCCGCTCGGCGCCACCTACGACGGGGCGGGCACCAACTTCTCGATCTTCTCGGAGGTGGCCGAGGGGGTCGAGCTGTGCCTGTTCGACGACCACACCGAGGAGCGGATCGCGCTCTCGGAGCGCACCGCTCTCTGCTTCCACGCCTACCTGCCGGACGTCCGCCCCGGCCAGCACTACGGCTACCGGGTCCATGCTCCGTGGGACACGACACGGGGAATCCGAGGAAACCCGGCCAAGCTCCTGCTCGACCCCTACGCCAAGGCCATCGACGGGACGATGACATGGCACCCGTCGCTCTACTCCCACCGCCAGGACGACCCGACCAAGCCCGAGACGACCGACGATGCGCCCTACACGCCGCGTTCGGTCGTGGCCGACCCGTTCTTCGACTGGGCCGGCGATCGCCCGCCGGCCACCGCCCTGAGCGACATCGTCATCTACGAGGCCCACGTCAAGGGGGCGACGTTCCGGCACCCCGAGATCGAGCCGGAGCTGCGCGGCACCTACAGCGGCCTCGCCCACCCGGCCTTCCTCGCGCACCTGGAGCGGCTGCGGGTGACGGCCATCGAGCTCATGCCCGTCCACCAGTTCGTCCACGACCCCCGGCTGGTGGCGGCCGGTCTACGCAACTACTGGGGCTACAACTCGATCGGCTTCCTGGCGCCGCATGACGAGTACGGCTCGCGGCCGGGTGTCGGCGAGCAGGTCCAGGAGTTCAAGTCGATGGTGCGCGCGCTCCACGAGGCCGGCATCGAGGTCATCCTCGACGTCGTCTACAACCACACCGGAGAGGGCAACCACCTCGGTCCCACGCTGATGTTCAAGGGCATCGACAACCCGGCCTACTACCGGCTGATGCCGAACGACCCCATGCACTACATGGACTACACGGGCACCGGGAACTCCCTGAACATGCGCAACCCCCACACGCTGCAGCTGATCATGGACAGCCTGCGCTACTGGGTCAGCGAGATGCACGTGGACGGGTTCCGGTTCGACCTGGCGGCGACGCTGGCCCGGGAGCTGCACGAGGTCGACCGCCTGTCGGCCTTCTTCGACCTCATCCAGCAGGACCCGGTCATCAGCCAGGTCAAGCTCATCGCCGAGCCGTGGGACGTGGGCGAGGGCGGCTACCAGGTCGGCAACTTCCCGCCGCTGTGGGCCGAGTGGAACGGAAAGTACCGGGACTGCATGCGGGAGTTCTGGCGGGGCGAGGAGCGGGGGCTGGCCGAGGTGGCCTACCGGCTGACCGGATCGTCGGACCTGTACGAGTCGAACGGGCGCAAGCCCTACGCCAGCGTCAACTTCATCACCGCCCACGACGGCTTCACGCTGCGCGATCTGGTGTCGTACAACCAGAAGCACAACGAGGCCAACGGCGAAGGCAATGACGACGGCGACAGCCACAATCGGTCCTGGAACTGCGGCGTCGAAGGGCCGACCGACGACCCGGCCGTGCTCGCCCTGCGCGACCGCCAAGTGCGCAACTTCCTCGCTTCGTTGCTGCTCTCCCAGGGCATCCCGATGCTGCTGGCGGGAGACGAACTGGGGCGCACGCAGGGTGGGAACAACAACGCCTACTGCCAGGACAACGAGGTGTCCTGGATCGACTGGGCGCAGGCCAGGCCGGAGCTGCTGGAGTTCGTGAGCGAGCTCATCCGGCTACGAGGGGAACACCCCGTCCTCCGCCGCCGCCGCTTCTTCCAGGGCCGCGCCATCCACGGGTCCGAGGTCGAGGACATCGAGTGGTTCACCCCGGCCGGGGAAGTCATGAACGACCAGGATTGGAGCGTCGTCGCAACCCGGTCGTGGATGGTGTTCCTCAACGGGCGAGGCATCACGGAGCCTGGCCGGCGGGGTGAGCAGATCCTCGACGACTCCTTTCTCCTGTGCATCCACGCCGGTGCCGAGCCGCTCGAGTTCACGGTCCCCGACATCCGGTGGGGGAGCGCCTGGAAGGTCGAGGTCGACACCCGGGACTGGGCGCTGGACGACGAGCGATGGCTGGCCCCTGGTGACGCCGTGGCCCTCGAGGGTCACTCGCTGGTCCTGCTGCGGTCGGTCGTCGTCTGACTCGCGCCTGGTCTACGTGGCCTGCCGCGGGCGGTGCAGGAGCTGACGCCGCTCCCGCTACCGTTGGCGCCATGCCCGACGAGCCCTCCGAGGACCACAGCGAGCCCGTAGTCGTCGCCACCTACATCGACGCCGGTGAGGCCGAGATCGCCCAGGCCAAGCTGCGGGCCTTCGGGATCGAGTCGGCCGTGCTCGACCAGGCCGAGGGAGGCACCATCCCCACCGTCGAGCTGCCACTCGGCATCGGCGTCTCGGTCAAGGGGGCCGACGCCGAGGACGCGTTACGGATCCTGGCCGACACGACCGAGGTCTGAGCTCCGGCTGGTGCGCCGGTCGCGTGCGTTTGTGTCGACGGAGACCGCGCTCACCGCGCCATTCGTCGACATGAGCGATCGGCGGGCGGCGATACGGTGACCGCGTGACCGCGTGCCCGGGTGGCGGAACTGGCAGACGCTGGGGGCTTAAACCCCCCTGACCGAGAGGTCGTGTGGGTTCGAACCCCACCCCGGGCACCCGATCTAGCTGGACTTATGTGTCCAGACGGCTTAGCGGCGAGCTCGGTGAGGACCCCGATGTGCACGAAATGTGCACGGATGTGCACGAGTTGGATACGCTTGGCCCGTGGCGCGAGGCTCTGTCCGGCGCCGGAGCGGCGGCTGGTCGTACCGGGTCGACATCGGTGGTGATCCCGCGTCTGGCGAGCGGCGACAGGTGTCGCGTCAGGGCTTCACAACGAAGCGCGCTGCCGAGGCGGCGATGCAGGCTGTGTTGCAGTCCATCGGGGACGGCACTGTCGTCCAACGCTCGAAGACGACTGTGGCCGAGTTCCTGGACGACTGGTTGGCCGCTCAGCGGCATCGCCTGAGGCCGACCACGCTCGCCAGTTACGACACCGCTGCTGT
>DASTFY010000310.1:0-8643 GCA_035719525.1 Acidimicrobiales bacterium | reverse complement strand
GTCGAGCGCCGTCTGGCCGACGGCGTCCAGGTCCAGGCGGACGCCACCGAGCGGATCCAACGCATCGAACGGTCCGCCGTCGCGGTCGAGCGCCTCGCCGTCCTCGTCGAGGGTCATCGCGGGGTGGTCGAGCTACGCCTGGCCGAGTTGCAGGACCAGCGCCGGCGCCAGACCGACGAGGCTCGTGCCGCCTCCCAGGTCCTGGACGTGCTCCGGAAGGAGCGGGTCGAGGCGGAGCGTCAGCTGGGCGAGTTGGGAGAACGGCAGCGGCGCTGCGAGATCGGCGAGGCCGAGGCCCGCACGAGGCTGGAGGCGGCGGTCGAGCACGTCCGGCGCGACCTGGACACCGAGCCTGGCATCGCCATGGCTACCGAGCAGCCGGTCCTGCCCGAGGGCGTCACCGCCGCCGGCCGGGCGCGGGACCTGGAGCGCGAGATCCGCCTGATGGGCCCGATCAACCCGCTGGCCCTGGAGGAGTTCACCGCCCTGCAGGAGCGGCACCGCTTCCTGGAGGAGCAGCTCGAGGACGTGCGCAGCACCCGGCGCGACCTCCAGCGGGTCATCAGGTCCGTGGACGCAGAGATCCAGGCGATCTTCGCCGCCGCGTTCGCCGACGTGAGCCAGAACTTCACGGACCTGTTCGCCACGCTCTTCCCGGGAGGGACCGGGCGCCTCGTCCTCACCGACCCGGACGACCTGCTGGCGACGGGCATCGAGGTGGAGGCCAAGCCCTCGGGCAAGAACGTCAAGAAGCTCTCGCTGCTCTCCGGTGGCGAGCGCTCGCTCACCGCACTGGCCTTCCTGTTCGCCGTCTTCCGCAGCCGTCCTTCGCCGTTCTACGTCATGGACGAGGTCGAGGCGGCGCTCGACGACGTCAACCTCCACCGGTTCCTCGAGCTGATCGGCGAGTTCCGGGCCGAGGCACAGCTGGTCGTGGTGAGCCACCAGAAGCGCACGATGGAAGCGGCCGACTGCCTGGTCGGCGTGACGATGCAGCCCGGCGGATCGTCCAAGGTCCTGGTGGAGTCGGTCACGACCGCCGTGTGAGCTACGCGATCCGTCGCCGTCCTCGTGATGAGCCGCGTGTACCGTGGTGAGGCCGGCACGACGGCACGGATTCCAGGGAACGGGCGAGGGGGCAGGGGAGGAGTGACCGAGACGGTGTCAACGCCGAGCCGGTCGCGCGTTCGGGCCGATGGCGATGCCATCGAGCTCGTGCACCTCCGCAAGGAGTTCGGGGACGTCGTCGCCGTCGACGCCGTGGACCTCACCATCGGTCACGGCGAGTTCTTCTCCATGTTGGGTCCGTCGGGCTCCGGCAAGACGACGGTGCTGCGGATGATCGCCGGCTTCGAAACGCCGACCGCCGGCGCCGTACTCCTCGCGGGCAAGGATGTGTCGCACCTGCCGCCCTACGACCGGGACGTCAACACGGTGTTCCAGGACTACGCCCTGTTCCCCCACATGAACGTGGCGGAGAACGTGGAGTACGGCCTGCGGGTCAGAGGGGTGGGCAAGTCCGAACGTCGGCGGCGCGCCGCCGAGGCGCTGGCCAGCGTCCGACTGGGGGACTTCGGCCGCCGCAAGCCCGGCCAGCTCTCCGGCGGCCAACGTCAGCGGGTGGCCCTGGCCCGCGCCCTCGTCAACCGGCCCAAGGTCCTCCTGCTCGACGAGCCGCTGGGCGCGCTCGATCTGAAGCTGCGCGAGGAGATGCAGGTCGAGCTGAAGGAGATCCAGCATCAGGTCGGCATCACGTTCGTGTTCGTCACCCACGACCAGCACGAGGCCCTGTCGATGAGCGACCGCGTGGCCGTCTTCAACCACGGGCGCATCGAGCAGGTCGGCACGCCCCGGCAGATCTACGAGCACCCGTCCACGGCATTCGTGGCCGGCTTCGTCGGCACCACCAACCTGCTCCCGGCCGACACGGCGCACCGTCTGCTCGGTTCCGAGACCAACGGCACTGTGCGGCCGGAGCGGATCCGTCTCGCCGCGCCCGATGCCGAGGTGCCCGACGGTGCCGTCGGCGCCGACGGCCACATCGAGGAGGTCCTCTACCTCGGTGCCGACACCCGCTACGTCGTGGCTCTGGACCACGGGTCCACGATGGTCGTCAGTCGGCCCAACACGGGCGGCGACGACGTGCTGGCCACGCCGGGCACGCCGGTGCGGCTGGTGTGGCGGCGCGACGACGTCCGACCCATCTCCGACGACCCCAGCGATCTCGCCCACTCGACCATCACCAACTCCACCGACACAGGGGGGACCACCACATGACACGCAAACGACTACTGGCCGGGCTAGCCGCTTCGGCACTCGTCCTGGCCGCCTGCGGTAGCGACGACAGCGGGGGCGGAGCGGACACCACCGCCGCCGCGCCCAGCGGGACGGAGGCGGCCGCCACCACTGCCGCCGCCGATACCTCCGTCGCCGCCGGTGGCGGCGGTGAAGCCCTCACCGAGCTCGGCGAGGGAGAGGGGCAGGTCAACCTCATCGCCTGGGCGGGCTACGTCGAGGACGGATCGACCGATCCGGCGGTCGACTGGGTGACCGGCTTCGAGGAGGAGACCGGTTGCAACGTCAACGTCAAGATCGGCAACACGTCCGACGAGATGGTCGCGCTGATGCAGAGCGGCGAGTACGACGGCGTGTCGGCCTCGGGTGACGCGACACTCAGGCTCATCGCCGGCGGCGAGGTGTCGCCCGTCAACACCGACCTCATCCCCAACTACGCCGACGTGTTCCCTGATCTGAAGGACCAGGCGCACAACACCGTCGACGGCGTGTCCTACGGCGTCCCCCATGGGCGGGGCGCCAACCTGCTGGTGTTCAACACCGATTCGTTCCCCTCCGCCCCCGACTCCTGGGGCGTGATGTTCGAACCGGACAGCCCCGCCAAGGGTGGAGTGTCGATCTACGACGCTCCCATCTACATCGCCGATGCGGCGGTGTACCTGATGGCGACCCAGCCCGACCTCGGGATCACCAACCCGTACGCGCTCGACGAGACCCAGTTCGCGGCCGCCGTCGACCTGCTGAACCAGCAGAAGGACCTGGCCGGCCAGTACTGGTCGCTCTACACCGACCAGCAGACCGCCCTCGAGGCCGGCTCGGTGACGGCGGGGACCACCTGGCAGGTGATCGTCAACCTGGCCACAGCCAACGGGGCCAAGATCGGCGCCGTCAAGCCCAAGGAGGGGGCGACGGGCTGGTCGGACACCTGGATGATCTCCAGCAAGGCCCAGAACCCCAACTGCATGTATATGTGGATGAACCACATCATCTCGCCCGAGGCCAACGCGGGTGTGGCCGAGTGGTTCGGGGAAGCGCCCAGCAACGCCAAGTCGTGCGCGCTGACCTCCGACGCCAACCACTGCGACACGTTCCATGCCGAGGACACCGCCTTCTGGGAGGACGTCTTCTACTGGACGACGCCGACCGCGACCTGCCTCGACGGGCGGGACGTCGCCTGCGTCCCCTTCACTGAGTGGGTGAACGCCTGGAACGAGCTGCGGGCCTGAGCGCTACCGCGGCAAGCACCGGGGGAGGGGCGGGGCGCCGCGCGTCCCGCCTCTTCCATGGTCACCCCAAGGTCGGCCTCGGCGCGCTCCTCAGCGGGCCGCTGCTCTGGCTGATCGTGGTCTACCTCGGCTCGCTGGCCGTGCTCGTCGTCAGTGCCTTCTTCACCATCGACGAGTTCACCAACCAGCCGACCACCCAGCTCACGACGGCCAATGTCGAGGAGGTGCTGGGCACCCGCGCCTTCTGGGACACGGTGATCCGCAGCGTCGCTGTCGCCTCGGCCGTCACGCTGCTCAGCCTCGTCCTTGCCCTCCCGATGGCCTTCTACGTGGCCAAGCTGGCCAAGCCCTGGGCGCGCCGGAGCCTGATCGTGGCGGCGACCCTGCCGTTGTGGGCCGGCTACCTGGTCAAGGCCTACGCCATGCGGGCCGTCTTCGAGCCCGGCGGCAGCGGCGGGCAGGGCGGCGGTTTCCTCCAGGGAGCGGTCGGGTGGACCCCCGGCTTCGGGCGCACCGCGGTCGTGCTGACGCTGACGTACCTGTGGCTGCCCTACATGATCCTCCCGATCTACGCCGGGCTCGATCGCTTGCCCACCTCGCTGCTCGACGCCTCCGGCGACCTCGGGGCCCGACCGTTGAGGACGTTCCGGTCGGTGATCCTGCCCCTGCTCGTGCCGGCCATCGCGGCGGGTTCGATCTTCACGTTCTCGCTGTCGTTGGGCGACTACATCACGGTCAAGATCGTGGGCAGCAAGACCCAGCTCATCGGCAATCTGATCGAGCGGACGCTGCTGGCCCCCAACCAACCGCTGGCGGCCGCCTTCACCCTGTGGCCGATCGTCATCATGATCGCCTACCTCATCGTCGTGGCCCGCCTCGGCGCCTTCGAGAGCCTGTGAGCCACCGGTGAATCTCTCCGGCGCGTCGTACTGGGCCCTGCGGGTCTTCACGTGGATGGTTCTCGGCCTGCTGTACCTGCCGCTGGCGATCATCGTGATCCTCAGCTTCAACACCGCCACGTCGTTGAGCTGGCCGCCCGACGGGTTGTGGTTGGACTGGTGGCGCAAGGCAGCCGCAGCCGACGCCCCTCGCGACGCGCTGTGGACCTCGGTCAAGCTGGCCCTCGCGTCCACGGGCGTCGCGTTGGTGCTCGGCACCTGCCTGTCCTTCGCCCTGGCCCGCTACCGGTTCTTCGGGCGCAGCTCGCTGTCGTTCCTCGTGGTGCTGCCGATCGCGCTGCCGGGAATCGTCACCGGCGTCGCCCTCCGCAACACCTTCCTGCGCCTCGGGTGGGACCTGGGCTTCAGGACCGTCGTCCTCGGCCACGGCACCTTCTGCATCGTGCTGGCCTTCAACAACGTCATCGCCCGCCTCCGCCGGATGGCGCCGAACGTGCAGGAGGCGTCGGCCGACCTCGGCGCGCACGGCATGCAGACGTTCCGGCTGGTCACGTTCCCGCTCATCCGCTCCGCGCTGCTGGCCGGCGGGCTGCTGGCCTTCGCCCTGAGCTTCGACGAGATCATCGTGACGACCTTCACCGCCGGCGCCGGCGTCGAGACCCTCCCTCAGTGGATCCTGAACAACTTCGCGCGGCCCAACAACGTCCCGCTGGTGACCGTGGTGGCGACGGTGGTCATGCTGTTGTCGATCCCTCTGGCGTGGCTGGCCCAGCGCCTCACCGGCGAGCCCACCGGTCTCGGCGCTGGGCGGTAGGGCCACGGCTTCCGGCGCCGAACCGTCAGTAGGGTGAGCGATCATGGGTTCCGAGCTGGTCTTCCTCATCCTGATCGCCGTCGTCCTCGTCTTCGGCGTCGGCGTCCTGCTCGTCAGCCGCTCGCGGGTGCGACGCCAGGACACCGCCGCGGCCCGCACCTCGGTGACCCTGGAGGGGGCGCCTCCTTCGTTGGAGGAGGCCGAGTCAGAGGCGGACGTGCTCGTCGAGGAACGGCCCCGCTTCCGCGACCGGCTGGGCAAGGCCCGGGCCGCGCTGACAGGGGCGCTCACCGGAGTACGAGGGCGGGACGGCATCGACGCCGAGTCATGGGACGAGCTGGAGGAGGCGCTCCTGCGGGCCGATGTCGGCGTGAGCGTGACGGACGAGCTGCTGCGTGACCTGAAGGCGCACGTCGCGGCGAAGGAGATCACCGACCCGGACGGCCTGCTGGAGGCGCTCAAGTCCGACATGAAGGCCCAGCTCGCCGGGCTGGACCGCGAGCTGCATCTCGAACCGGGACCGGAGGGATCGCCCAACGTCTGGCTGTTCGTCGGCGTCAACGGCGTCGGCAAGACGACCACCATCGGCAAGGTCGGCGCACAGCAGGTGGCGGAAGGACGCCGTGTGGTGTTGGGAGCCGGGGACACGTTCCGGGCGGCCGCCGCCGAGCAACTCGGCACGTGGGCCGAACGGGCCGGGGCCGACTTCGTGCGCGGGAGCGAGGGGGGTGACCCCAGCTCGGTGATCTTCGACGCTGTACAGCGGGCCTCGGCCCGCGGGTACGACCTGGTCCTGGCCGACACCGCCGGCCGCCTCCACACCAAGACCAACCTCATGGAGGAGCTGCGCAAGGTCCGGCGCGTCGCCGACCGCGAGCCCGGCCGCGTCACGGAGGTGCTCCTCGTCATCGACGCCACCACCGGCCAGAACGGCCTGGTGCAGGCCCACCAGTTCACCGAGGCCACCGACGTCACAGGCGTCGTGCTCACCAAGCTCGACGGTTCCGCCAAGGGCGGAATCGTGTTCGCAGTGCAGACCGAGCTCGGCATCCCGGTCAAGCTGGTCGGGCTGGGAGAAGGGATCGCCGACATGGTCCCCTTCGACCCGGACGAGTTCGTCGACGCGCTCTTCGATGGTTCGTAGCCGGGCGCAGCGGGTGCGGCCGGCGGTCACTCGCTGGAACGGTGGCGGTCCAGCTCGGCGATCAGCTTCTTGGGCGCGATGGCCCGGTAGCTCTCCTCGATCCAGTCGCAGAGGATGTCGACGGGTGCCTCGTCGCCGGCCGCGAAGCTGGCGCTGACCCAGCCCGCCCGGCCGAGGCCGTACCCCGTCGGCTCGGTGAAGGGCATGCTCAGCGCCGCCTCGCGGGAGTCGGGCAGCTTGACCGACAGGCCCATGCTCCCGTCCTCCGTGGGCACGCCCATGAACACGAAGACCTTCTTGCCGACCTTGGCCACGCTCTCACCCCAGGGATGGTCCTCCCAGGCCCCGGGCAGGTCGAGGGCGAAACGGCGCAAGCGTTCGGCCGAGCGCCGGTGGCTGCCCTTGCCGCTCACACCGCCCCGCCGTAGAGGTCGAGCGTCGAGGCCATCCCGCCGTCCACCTCGATGGTCTGCGCGGTGACGTAGCGCGATGCGTCCGAGGCCAGGAAGACCACGACATCGGCCACGTCGTCGGGCAAACCCCAGCGGCGCAGCGCGATCTGCGCCTCGACCTGCTCGATCACACCCGGCACGGTGCGGTTGCGTTCCCACATCGATGTCACGATCACGCCCGGAGCCACCGAGTTGAAGCGGATACCCAGTGGCCCGTACTCGATGGCCAACGAGCGGGTCATGGCGTCCACCGCGCCCTTCGTCGCCGCGTAGGCCGAGCGCCGGGGCGTGCCGACCTGCGCGGACACGGACGACACGTTGATCACTGAGCCCTGCCCGCGCGCCACCATGGACGGCAGCAGCGCAGTCGTGAGCAGCAGCAGGTTGCGCACATTGAGCTGGTGGAGCCGGTCGATGGCGTCGCCATCGAGATCAGCCGAGCTGGCCCGCACGCCGAGGGCTGCGTTGTTGACCAACACGTCCACGTGGCCCATCGACTCGAGCGCGGCCGCGGCGACGGAGGCCGGGGCATCGGGTTGGCTGAGGTCGGCCGGGATGACGACCGGATCGTGGAGCAGTGCCGCTGCCACCTTCGCCAGGTCGTCGGGCGAACGGGCGACGAGAGCGACGCGGGCGCCCGCGGCGTCGAGCGCCGTTGCCGTGGCCGCTCCGATCCCGCGCGATGCACCGGTGATCACCGCGGTGCGATCGACCAGGGAGAACGGATCCACACTCGCACCCTACGGCAGGGTGCGGCCGAGTTTGCCCGGCACCGCTACCGGGGTACCGCACTTCCGATGTCTGCCATCCCGCATGTCCAGAATCCCACCGGCCGCCTGACCCGAGAGCATCCGGGCCTGGTCAAGCTGGCCCGGCTGGGCTGGTTGGCCAAGGGCATTGTCTACCTACTGGCTGGTGTACTGGTCCTCGGACTCCTGCAGCGGGCCCTCGGCTGGTCAGACTCGTCGGGCGGCCAGGAGGCCAGCCCCACCGGTGCCCTCAACGAGGTCGCCGACACCTCGTGGGGTCCCGCGCTGCTGTGGGCGCTGGCCATCGGGCTGTTCCTCTACGCCGCATGGCGCGTGATCAGCGCGCTGCTACCCGGCAGTGGCGGCGCAGAAAGCTGGGCCAAGCGGATCGGGTACCTGTGCAGTGCGGCGCTGTACGCGCTGCTGGGCGGGACGGCGGTGGCCCTGGCCCGCGGTGGGCAAGGGACAGCCGATGGCAACCAGGCCGATGGCAACCAGAAGGTCACCGACGCCACCCAGCGGCTCATGGAGAACAGTGCCGGACGCTGGCTCGTCGGCCTCGTCGGCGTCGTCCTGATCGGCGTCGGGCTGTATCGCCTGAAGAAGGCCGCCACCCAGGACGTGCAGGACGAACTCGATCTGAGCGGCATGTCCCCCCAGCAGTCGCGCTGGATGCGGCGGCTGGCCGCGATCGGCGAGGTCGGCCGGGGGGTGGCGCTCGGCCTGATCGGCTGGTTCCTGCTCCGCGCCGCGAGGCAGTTCGACGCCGCCGAGGCCACCGGACTGGACGGTGCCCTCCGGCGCCTGGCCGACGAGCCTTGGGGTCAGATCGTCACGGGCATGGTCGGGCTCGGCTTCATCGCCTACGGGATCTTCTGCGTGCTGACCTTCCACCGCCGCCGGCTCGAAGCGCCCTGATTCGGGTGAGCCGGTAGCCTGACCGGCCGCATGTTCGACACGCTGTCCAACCGGTTCGACGGAATCCTGAAGCGCCTGCGGGGGAAGGGCCGCCTGTCGGAGGCCGATGTCGACGAGGTCCTGGCCGAGATCCGCACCGCGCTCCT
>DASTFY010000309.1:0-12732 GCA_035719525.1 Acidimicrobiales bacterium | reverse complement strand
TGCTCGTGGATGTGGTGGCGCTCGAACAGCGGGAGACCTTCGGCGTCGGGGTCGTAGTACTCGATGCGGTCCGCCAGCTCGGGGTTCAGGGTGCCCACGTAGTCTCGGACCTCGGCGTAGAGCGCCGGGTCGTCGATCACCACGCCGCGGTAGTCGGCGTTGAGCTCCTCCCGGATCACCCGGACGGCGAGGCCAGGCTCGCGGTACAGCAGGGCCGGGCCGCGCGCCTGCTTGGCCTTGGCCGCGATGGTGTTCCAGTGGCCGACCAGCCGCAGCACGTCGGCCTGCAGCTCCTCCTCGCTGACGTTCTCGGCTGCGGTGCGGACGATGAGGCCGTGCTCCTCGGGCTTGACCCGGTCGAGGATGGACCGCAGCCGCCGCCGTTCGTCATCGGCCAGCCGTTTCGAGATCCCGTACGTGCGGGAGTTGGGGATCAGCACGACGAAACGGCCGGGCAGCGAGACCTCCTGGGTCAGCCGGGCTCCCTTGGCCCCGATCGGGTTCTTCGTGACCTGGGTGACGATGAGCTGCTTGTTCTTCAGGAGTTGCTCGATGCGCGGCCGCTCGGCCGTCCGTCCCCGGTCCGTACGGGTCGGCTCCAGCAGGTCCTCCTGGTCGTACTGGACGTCACCGCGGTACAGCACGGCGTTCTTGGGGGTGCCGATGTCGACGAAAGCGGCTTCCATGCCCGGGAGCACGTTCTGCACCCGACCGAGGTAGATGTTGCCGTGGATCTGGGCCACGTCATCCGATGGCCGGCTCACGTAGTGCTCGATGAGGTTGCGCCCCTGGAGGACGGCGATCTGCACCAACTCCGGATGGACGTGCACGCACATCAGGTACCGCCCGACCGGCCGGCCGTTGCGCTCCCGGCCGCGGCGACGCTCGGCCACCTCGGCGTCGAGCGCGGCCGGGCCCGCGGCATGGCCCTTGGCGAGCGCGGACGAGGTCCGCGTGGTCTTGCGGCGGCGCTTGGTCCGGCTGGCCGACGGAGGGTCCGTGGCCGCGGACCGCGGGGCCCGCTCGGCCCGAGGAGTCCGGGGCGGCACGGCGGGAACCGGAGCGGGCCGGGTGTCGCCGATCTGCGGCTTGCGTACGAGGGACCGATCGGCGGCCTCGAGGTCCTGGACACGACCCTCGATGGGGAGATCGGGCAGCTCCTCGGGCTCGCTGGGATCCGGCGCACCGGCGTCCTCGGCCGCGTCGGGGCGCCGACGGCCCCGACCACCGCGTGAGCCTCGCCGGCGCCGACGGGCGGCCGAAGATCGGTTGAGGCCCGTGGACTCCTCGGAGGCGTCCTCCGGTGCCAGATCGGGCGCGGCCGCTACGTCGTCAGGAGCGAGGTCGGAGCCGATCGCACTCGGCGCGGGTTCGGCAGCGGTGACGTCCAGGGGTTGATCGTGCTCGGTCATGGAAGGTCTTTCTTGTCATGCGCACGCTCCTAGAGCGTGCGGCTGGGACGTCGCCGACACCGGGAGTGGCTCCCGGCGGGCGCCGTCGCGTTCGATCCATTGGTGGGTGCGCAGCACCCGATGGGTGAGGTCGAGGGGGTCCGCCTCGTCAGGGAAGCACGCCGCCAGCAGCTCGCTCGGGCGCAGAGCACGGGGGTGGGTGACCAGATCGGCCAGCACCACGACCTGACCGTCCGGCGTGGTGCCACCGACGCTCAGGGCGAGGATGGCGGGACGGACGTCGTCGACGCTGGCGTGGCCCTTGCGGGTCCGGGCCAACGCCAACGTCGGCGCGGCCAGGGCGTTGGCGACCGCGGCCTCGGCCTGTCCGATGGTCACGCCACGCAGCTCGATCCGCCAGGAGCAGCAGGTGACGTCCTGCTGCAGCGAGGGCTCCGCGCCGGTGAGCGCCGCGGCCGCTGTCACCTCGAAGCCGACGGGTAGTGCCGCCGACAGCCGGCCCGGCAGCAGATCGACGTCGAGAGTTTCCGCCGAGGCGGCCAGATCGACATCGAGCAGCTCGGCCTCGGATTCGTAGCCCGTCGGCAAGGCCAGCCCGAAGTGCAGCCGGGGGCGGGGCGAAAACCCCTCGGTGTAGGCCACGGCCACGCCAGCTCGGCGCAGCGCCCGCTCCCAGATCCGGGCCGCGTCCCGATGGCTGGTCCAGCGCACCTTGCCGGCCTTCGCGTAGCGCAGCCGGACGCCGACGCCGCTCATGCCACACCCACCGCAACCGGTGCCGGTCGAGCCGGGCGCGGCTCCAGCCGCACGGGCACCACGTGCCCGCGGCTGAGGTCCTGACCCGTGCCCTGGCTCCCGCCGGCCGGCGGCACCGGTGAGGCCACGACATGCTCCAGGCCGTAGCCGGTGCAGACCCCGCAGTCGTAGCAGGGGGTCCAACGACAGTCCTCCACGCCGTGCTCGGACAGCGCATCCCGCCAGTCCTGCCAGAGGAAGTCCTTGTGCAGGCCGGCCGAGATGTGGTCCCACGGCAGCACTTCGTCCTCGCTCCGGTGCCGGAAGACGTACCAGTCGATGGACAGCCCTTCGGCGGCCATCGCCTCCTCCCAGCGGCGCAGGTCGAAGAGCTCGCTCCACTCCTGGAAGGTGCCGCCGCTCCGCCAGACCCGCTCGATGACCCGGCCCAGGCGACGGTCGCCCCGGCTGGCCAGCCCCTCGGCCAGAGAGGCGGCCGGGTCGTGCCACTTGAGCTGCACCCCCCGGGCCTTGTGGGACGCGTCCCGCACGAGCTGGATCTTGCGGCGCAGCTCGCCCAGCGTGTTCTGGCCAAACCACTGGAAGGGCGTGTGCGCCTTCGGGACGAAGCCCCCGATGGACACGGTCACCGACGCCCGGTGGGTGTGAGGGCGTCCGAGCTCCACGCAGCGCCGGGCCAGCTCGGCGATGCCCAGCGTGTCCTCGTCGGTCTCGGTTGGAAGGCCGGTGAGGAAGTACAGCTTCATGCGGGTCCAGCCCTCGCTGTACGCCGCCTCGACCGCTCCGTAGAGGTCCTCCTCGGTGATCAGCTTGTTGATAACGGAACGAAGCCGCCACGAGCCGGCTTCGGGTGCGAACGTCAGGCCCGTTCGCCGCGCCTTGGCCACCTGGGCGGCGATCCCGACGGTGAACGCGTCGACCCGCAAGGACGGCAGGCTGACGCTGGTCGGTCCGCACATGCCGCTGTCCTCGACGGTCTCGGCTACGACCCGCTCGATGCCCGAGAAGTCGGCCGTCGAGAGCGACGTCAGGCTCACCTCGTCGTACCCGGTGCGGCGCAGCCCCTCCTGGATCATCGTGCGGACCTGCTCCGCCGGGCGCTCCCGTACCGGGCGGGTGATCATGCCGGCCTGGCAGAACCGGCAGCCCCGCGTGCAGCCGCGGAACACCTCGACCGCCAGGCGGTCGTGCACGACCTCGGTGAGGGGCACGAGCTGCTGTTTCGGGTACGGCCAGTCGGCCAGATCGGCCACCGTGCGCTTGACCACCTGGGCGGGGATCTCCGGGTAGCGAGGCGTGACGCCCGCCAGTGCCGGGCCGTCGTAGGACACCTCGTACATGGCCGGCACGTACACGCCCTCGACGGCGGCCAGCGCCCGCAGCACCCGGTGGCGGCTGCCCGCCGTCCGCCCGGAGGCCGTCCACGACCGCACGACCTCGGTGATCTCTGCCACCACCTCCTCGCCCTCGCCGATGACGAAGAAGTCGACGTACTCGGCCAGCGGCTCGGGATTGAACGCGGCGTGCCCACCGGCGCCGATGAGTGGGTGGTGCGGCCCCCGGGCCTCGTTGCGGACGGGGACGCCGGCCAGATCTATGCAGTTGAGGACATTGGTATAGACGAGCTCAGCGGACAGGTTGAAGGCGATGATGTCGAACTCGCCGGCCGGCCGGTGGGTGTCCACCGAGAACAAGGGCAGGCCGTGCCGGCGCAGCTCGGCGTCCAGGTCGGTCCAGGGCGCGTACGACCGCTCGGCCACGGCGTCGTCGCGCTCGTTCAGGATCTCGTACAGGATCTGCAGCCCTTGGTTGGGCAGGCCGATCTCGTAGGTGTCCGGGTAGACGAGCAGCCACGCCACGCGGCCGGGGCCGTGGGAGGGGACGATGGAGCCGTCCTCGCACCCGATGTAACGGGCGGGCTTTTGCACCTTGGCCAGCAGTGGTTCGAGCCGGGGCCAGAGCGTCATGACCTGCTCATGCTAGCCCCGAGGCCCGTCGGCGGCCTCGTGAGCAGGATCACAACCGCCGCAGGTAGACGTTCTGGACCAGGCCGATCATGGCGAAGAAGGCGATCGTCGACGAGCCGCCATAGGAGATGAACGGCAGGGGGATGCCGGTGATGGGCATGATGCCCATGGTCATGCCGACATTCTGGAACACGTGCCACAACAGCGCCGCGGCGACGCCGCAGCACAGGAGCGACCCGAGGTGGTCTCGGGAGATCTGGGCCACGCGCAGGACCCGCACGATGAGGATGGCGTAGAGCGCGAGGATTCCGGCGCAGCCCAGAAGGCCGAACTGCTCGCCCACGGCCGAGAACACGAAGTCGGTGTGCTGCTCGGGCACGTAACCGCCCTTGGTCAGCGGTCCCTGCATGAAGCCGCGCCCGGTGAGCTCGCCCCCCGCGATGGCCTCCTGCGACTTCTGCGCCTGCAGCAACAGCGCCTCGGTGGCGTCGTCCGTCGCCACCTGGTCCTGGTCGACGAAGGTGGTCAACCGGCTGATCCCGTACCCCGGCAGCGAGCCGGTGCTGATCACCAGCACCGCGGAGAACAGGGCCAGCCCGGTGACGAGGGCGATGTGGCGGGGGTTGGCCTTGGCGACCAGCAGGATGGCCATGGTGATGGCGACGAAGACCGAGGCCGTGCCCACATCGGGCTGGTAGATCAGGATCACCAACGGGATCGCCATCAGTCCGAGCGCCCGGACGAAGCCGGGGAAGGGCAGATCCTCCCCTCGGTCGCTGGCCACGAAGGACGCCAGCACCAGGATGAGGGTGACCTTGGCCAGCTCGGACGGCTGGAGCTGGAACGGACCGATCACGAACCAGGCCCGGATGCCGCTGCGGGTCTCGGCCAGGATCGTCACCGTCAGGAGCAGGACCGTCGTCACGCCGAACAGGAACAGCGCCCACTCCCGCAGGCGCCGGTAGTCGATCACGGCGGCCAGCATCATGACGATCACGGCCACGCCCATGAACAGCGCCTGGCGCTGCATGTAGTAGTAGGGGTCGAGGCCTCCCAGCCGGCGGATCGGGCCGGTGGCCGAGTAGATGGCGATGAGCCCCGCGCCGCACAGCCCGGCCACGGTCAGCAGGATGCTCCAGTCCAACCGCCGCAAGCTGACGTCGGTCCGCCGCGGTAGGGAGACCGAGGGGGCCGGGGCGAGGATGGCCATCAGTCGGCTTGCGCCCGCAGGTCGTTGATGGCCATGCAGCTCGTGTCCGGCATGGCGCCGACCGGTGTCGGCGTCGTCGCCGTCTTGTCGAGCGGCTCGCTCTGGTGGAGCGGCGCCATCCGGGTCGGGTCGGCTAAAGCGGTGAACATGCACTTCACGATGGGCGCCGCGGCCCACGCGCCGAACCCCGCGTCCTCGACGACGGCTGCGACCGTCCACTGCGCCGTGCCGGGCCCACCGTTGGGGCCGTAGGCCGCGAACAGCGAGTCGTCCTTGTTGCCCTCCTGCGCCGCGTCCTGGGCCGTGCCGGTCTTGCCCGCGATCGGGAGGGCGTCGTGGTTGTATCCCTCGAAGGTCCGGACCGCGGTGCCGAAGGGCCTGCGGCTGGCAACAACGCCGCTGAACCCGCGATTCATGGTGTTCCACCAGTCGGCGTTGATGGGCACCTGCGCCTTGACCTCAGTGGGGAACTCCTCGATCCAGTCGAACTTGAACGGGTTGACGCGACCGCCGTCGCCAGGAACGAGGTCGGGCGTGCCCGGGCGCACCACGCCGAGGGCCACCATCGGGCGCATCCGGTTGCCGCCGTTGGCGAAGGTGGCGTAAGCGTTGGTCAGCTGGAGCGGCGTGGCGCTCAGGAGACCCTGCCCGATGGCGAACAGGACGTTGTCGCCCACGAAGTAGCCCCGTCCTTCGTCGGGGCTGATGACCGGTGGAATCCGTTGGGACAGGCGCCGCTTCAGCTCGGCGTCGGGAACGGTCCCCGAGATCTCTGCCGGCAGGTCGATGCCGCTGTCCGATCCGAACCCGAACTGGCGGGCGACGTCCTGCAGCGCCGGGTTCTGGCCCAGCTGCAGCTCCGCACCGATCCGGTAGTAGTAGGTGTCAGAGGACACGGTGAGCGCGGTGGCGAGGGAGATCGTGCCCGAGCCCCGGGCGCGGCCGGCGTTCTTGAAGATGCACTTGAACTTGGCCACGTCGCAGTCGGGGATCTGGTAGCGGCCCTGGTCGTTGTACGGCGAGCCGGGCGTGATGATGCCGCTCTGGAGGCCGGCCACCGTCGACACCAGCTTGAAGGTGGAGCCCATCTGGAACGGGCTGGACACGGCCCGGTTGACGAAGGGCGCCTGCTTGTCGGCCTCGGGATACAGCTCATTGATCTTCTTGTTCGTGATGCCCTGCACGAACCAGCGGTTGTCGAAGGTGGGGTAGGTGGCCATGGCGAGGATCTGGCCGTTGCGCGGGTCTTCCACCACCACGGACCCGGCCGGGGCCTCGAACGCGGGACCGGCGCAGCCGGCCACGAGCGCGTCGAACGGGCAGCGGGTGCGGGCCTCCCGCAGGCCCTGTTGGAGGGTCTGCTCCGCGTGCTGCTGGAGCTGGAGGTCGAGCGTCAGGACGACGTCGTTGCCCGGCACCGGGTCTCGCCTACTGACCTCGCGGATGATGCGGTTGCGGGCGTCGACCTCGTAGGTGATCTGGCCCGGCTCACCTCGGAGCTGGTCCTCGTACTGCTGCTCGACGCCGGCTTTGCCCACCCGCTCGTTCAACTTGTAGCCCTGCGACCGGTAGGCGTCGGCCGAGTCCTCCGGGATGGCGCCCATGTAGCCCACGATGTGGCTGGCCAGCGGCGCGAAGCGGTACACCCGCTGCCAACCCTCGCTCACCTCCACGCCGGGGTAGTCCTCCCGCCGCTCACCCAGGTAGATGGCGGTGGTCTCGGGGACGTCGTCGGCCAGCGGGAGCGGCAGGTACGGGTCGTACTCGACGTCGGTGTAGTGGGCCTCGAGCTCCTCCACCGGGACCTCGAGGGGCCCGGAGAGCCGGGTGAACAGGCGGGTACGGTCGTCCTCGCTGCGGATCTCGGCCCGGTCGATGGTGACCGACAGCACCCTCCGGTTGTCGGCCAGGACCATGCCGTGACGGTCGAAGATCCGGCCCCGCATCGGGGCCAGTTGCACGTGGCGGATCCGCGAGGTCTGCACCTGTTGGTCGAGCCGCTCGGGCGACATCATCTGCAGGTACCAGAGGCGGGCGAACAACGTGGCGAACAACGACACGGCGACGATGCCGAGCACCCCGAGCCGAAGCCCTCGTCCGTCTCTGGCCATACCCCTCCCATTCTGCCGTGCTACCGGCCGCTTCCGGTCGTCACATGACGATTTCGTGACTCTCCGTGGGCAGTCCCGGCCCGAGGAACTAGACCGGTCGGCGGTCGCCGGCCAGCAGCGTGAAGCGCATGACTTTCATGGCCGGCTGGGTGAGGGCGGCATTGACCGCGGCCACGACGAGGGCGGTCGGAATCAGCCGCAGCGTCACGATGCCCTGCGAGCCGAACACCGTCGACACGCCGGCGTAGGCCACCACGACCGCGCCGCTGGCCAGGAACACGATGGCGGTCTGCAGCCAGCGGTTGTCACGGATGGCTTCGTTGCGCGTGAGCCCGACGACGAAGCCGGCCACGCACAGCACGAGCGGCCACAACCCGAACGGGGTGGTCAGCGCCATGTCGTAGGTCAGGCCAAACACGAAGCCGGCGACCGTTCCCCGCTGCGGCCCGCCGACCAGCCCCCCGGCGACGGCAAACAGCACGACCAGATCGGCGCTGGCTCCGAGGAGGTGGATCTGCGACACGATCACGGTCTGGACGGTGACCACGACGATGGCCAGCGCGGGCAGGCGGAACCACGGGGTGTGCAGTACGGCGAGCAAGGATCAACCCTCGGCGAAGGCCGCGTCGCCGTCGTACAGGAGGACCTGCACGAGGCTAACCCGCTGGAGGTCGACCACCGGGTCCACCCGGACCAGCAGGTCCAGCGAACCGGGGCGGCGCTCCACGAGGCTCACGCGACCGATGGGGATGCCCTTCGGGAAGAGGCTCTCGGTCACCCCGGCGGTAATCACGCTGTCACCCACGCTGATGCAGGCCTCGGCGTTGACCTGCTCCACCTCCAGCGGACGGCCCGGGCCCCGGCCCCTGACCCGTCCCAACTCGGTGTCCTCGCGGCTGACCTCGGTGGTCGATGGGGCCTCGGGCTGCACCGGTGCCGCTGGCGAGGCGGTGGAGGTGGCCGCGGGCGTGCTCGGGTCCAGCGTCGTGGGCGTCGTCGCCGGCGTGGTGGTGGTCTCGGTCGAGGCACCGCACGGGGCGCTGGCGAAGCGGACCCCGACCGTCGACTCAGGATCGGAGAGCAGACGCACGACGGCCTGGCGGTCCGTGACCTGCTCGATCCGGCCGACCAGCCCGCCCGACGTGATCACCGGCATCCCCACCGCGATGCCCTTGCGCTTGCCCTGGTTGATGGTGATCGTCTGGTCGAAGTTGGAGGGGCCGCCCGAGATGACCTCGGCCTTCACCCGGTCGATTCCCGACAAGGTCGGCAGCCCCAGCTCCGACTTGAGCTCCTGGTTCTCGTACACCACTGCTTCGGCTGCGATGGCCGCGCCGTCCTGGGCCTCGATGCGGTCCCGCAATTCGTCGTTCTCCTGCTTGAGGTCGTCGAAGCCGGTGACGCCGTTCCAGGCGTTCTCGATCGGCGTGGCCACGATGCGGGCCACGCTGCGCAACGGTGAGGTCACGGTGATGAACGCACTGCGCACGCCGTCGACCACGCGGTTGCCGCGCTGGTCGAAGGTCAGCAGCACCAGCGCGGTGATGACCAGCAGAATGAGGAGACGGCGACGGCCGACGGAAGCGCTGGCCACGAGCGGGTGAGGTGGGTGAACCTCACGACTCCTGGCCACGGAACAGCACGCCCCGCAGCGAGTCGAACTCCTCGAGCGCCTGCCCGGACCCGATGACGACCGAATGCAGTGGGTTGGGAGCCAGGTTGATCGGCATGCCCGTCTCCTGCTCCAGGCGGACCTCGAGCCCCATGAGCAACGCCCCGCCGCCGGTGAGGGTGATCCCGCTCTCCATGATGTCCGCCGCCAGTTCGGGTGGCGTGGTGTCGAGCGTGGCCTTCACCGCATCGACGATGGCCGCCACCGGCTCCTCGAGGGCCTCGCGGATCTGCTCGCTCGAAACCACGACGGTCTGGGGAAGCCCGCTGACCAGGTCCCGGCCCCGCACCTCGGCCGTGAGCTCCTCTTCCAGCGGCCAGGCCGAACCCATCGCCGCCTTGATGTCCTCAGCGGTCTGCTCGCCGACGGCGAGGGAGAACTCCTTCTTGATGTAGGCGACCACCGCCTCGTCGAGCTCGTCTCCTGCCACCCGGACCGACTGGCTGGCGACGATCCCCCCGAGGGAGATCACGGCGACCTCGGTGGTGCCCCCGCCGATGTCGACGATCATGTTGCCGGTGGGCTCCTGCACGGGCAGGCCGGCGCCGATGGCCGCGGCCATAGGCTCCTCGATGATGTAGGCCGGCTTGCGGGCACCGGCGTACTCGGCTGCGTCCTGGACCGCCCGCTGCTCCACGCCCGTGATGCCCGATGGCACGCAGATGACCATCCGCGGCTTCACCCAGCGGCTGCGGTGCACCTTCTGGATGAAGAAGCGGAGCATCTTCTCGCAGATCTCGAAGTCGGCGATGACGCCGTCCTTCAGGGGCCGCACGGCCTGGATGTGGCCGGGGGTGCGACCCATCATCCGCTTGGCCTCCAGCCCGACCGCGACGGGCCGACCGTCCTGGACGTTGATGGCGACCACCGACGGCTCGTTCAGCACGATGCCGTGGCCGCGCACGTAGATCAGGGTGTTGGCGGTTCCGAGGTCGACCGCCATGTCGCGGCCGAGGGCGATGGAGTTCGAAGGCACGGGCGTCCCTTCCGGATCGGCGCAACAAGGTTACAAGGCGCGCCCTGGCGCGGGGCCTCAGAGACCGGGAAAGAAGATGCCCAGCTCCCGGGCCGCTGACTCCGCGCTGTCGCTGCCGTGGATCAGGTTCTCGGTGAACTCGATGCCGAGATCCCCGCGGATGGTGCCCGGTGCCGCGTTGCGGGGGTTGGTGGCTCCCATCATGTCCCGGACCACCTTCCACGTGTCCTCGGGACCCTCGATCGCCGCCGACACGACCGGGCCCCGCGACATGAACGCCAAAAGCTCGTCGTAGAACGCCTTGCCCTGGTGCTCCTCGTAGTGGCGGCTCAGGATCTCCTCGTCGAGCGTCCGCATCTCCAAGGCGGCGATGGTGAGCCCGCGCTGCTCGAAGCGGCTGAGAATGGCGCCGACCAGGCCCCGTTCCACGGCGTCGGGCTTGCAGATGACAAGGGTGCGTTCAGGCATAGCGACCGGCCAGGCTACGCCCTGCCTGTGTCGACGCAGACCGCGCTGAGCGCGGAAATCCCCGACACAAACGCACACCCGCCGCCTAGGGGAGGACGGCGCGGAGGTGGGCCCTCGCGTGGCCGACGACGTAAAGAGAGCCGGTGACCAGCACCAGGTCGTCCGCGGTCGCCCGGGCGAGGGCGGCGTCACAGGCGTCGGCGACGCTGTCGGTGTACGAGACGTCGTCACAGCCGATCGCCCGAGCGGCCCGAGCGACCTCAGCCGCCGGCACGGCCCGGGACGTGCTCGGCGTGCAGCAGATCACGGCGTCCAGCTCATCGGCCCGCAGCGCCTCCAGCATCTCCTGCGGATCGCGACCGAGGAGGAATCCGACAACCAGGATCTTGCGCCCCACCGGGTTGAAGTCCTCGAACAGCACGCTGGCGCAGGTGTCGGCGCCCGGCGGGTTGTGCGCGCCGTCGAGGATCACCAGCGGCTGGTGGCCCAGGACCTCGAACCGGCCCGGCATGCGGACGGCGGCGAAGCCCTCCTCCACGACGTCCTCGGACAGCGGGGCATCGAAGAAGGCCTCCACCGCGGTGAGCGCGGCGGCGGCGTTGTCCCCTTGATGGCGGCCGTGGAGCGGGAGGTACAGGCCGGGGTACAGCGTCGTCGGCGTCCTCAACGTCAGTTGGCGCCCACCCAACGCGAGCTGGTTCTCCAAACAGTCGAATTCCTCGCCCCGTTGGTAGACCCGTGCGGCGCCGGCGGCGCGGAAGATCGCCGCCAGCTCCGGATCGGTCTCGCCCAGCACCAGCGTGCTTCCGGGCTTCACGATGCCCGCCTTCTCGGACGCCACGTCGGCCAGAGTGGGACCGGCGTACTCGAGGTGATCGAAGCTGACGTTGGTCACCACGGCCACCTGTCCATCGACGACGTTGGTGGCGTCCCAACGGCCGAGGAGGCCGACCTCGACCACCATCGCGTCCACGGCGATGTCGGCGAACCAGCGGAACGCCGCCGCCGTGACGATCTCGAAGTAGCTCGGCTCGACGCCGGCCAGCACTTCGAGGTCAGCGACGGCGCCGATCTGTTCCGCCAGGTCCTCGTCGCTGATGGGCTCTCCGTTCAGGTTCAGGCGCTCGTTCACCCGCTCCAGGTGCGGGCTGGTGAACGTGCCGACCGTCAGCCCCTGCGCCACGAGGAGACGGGTGATGATCTCGGCCGTCGAGCCCTTGCCGTTCGTGCCCGTGATGTGGATGGCGGGCGCGGCCCGCTGCGGCTCGCCCATGACGGCCATCAGCCGCTCGATGCGTTCGGTCGAGGGCGAGGTGATCCGCCCGGTGACGTCGTAGTTGCTGTGGGCGGCCAGGTGCGCGAGCGCGCCGACGTAGTCCATCATCGGTCGCCGGAGCCTGTCGGCCGGATGCTCAGGAGGCAGCCCGCTTGGGCCGGCTGACCCGGCCGGCGGTACGCGGCACCAGCGTCGGGTTGACCTTCTCCAGCACCGTGGCGCCATCGATCACGCACTTGCCGATGTCGCTGCGGCCGGGGAGGTCGTACATGGTGTTCAGCAGGACCTCCTCGAGGATGGCGCGCAGTCCGCGGGCCCCGGTCCCGCGCTTCAGGGCCTGGTCGGCGATGCCGGTGAGCGCGTCGTCGGTGAACTCCAGTTCGACGTCCTCGAACTCGAAGAACTTGCGGTACTGGCGCACCAGCGCGTTCTTGGGCTCGACGAGGATCTGCACCAGCGCCTCCCGGTCGAGGCTCTGCACGGCACCCACCACGGGGAGGCGCCCGACGAACTCGGGGATGAGCCCGAACTTCAGCAGGTCCTCGGGCAGCACCTGGCTGAACAACTCGCCCGAGTCGAACTCGTCGTGACCGCGGACGGTGGCATGGAAGCCGACGCCCTTGTGCCCGATGCGCTGCTCGATGATCCGCTCCAGCCCGGCAAAGGCACCGCCACAGATGAACAGGATGTTCGTGGTGTCGATCTGGATGAACTCCTGGTGGGGATGCTTGCGGCCCCCCTGGGGCGGCACCGAGGCCACCGTGCCCTCCAGGATCTTCAGCAGTGCCTGCTGCACACCCTCACCGGAGACGTCGCGGGTGATCGAGGGGTTCTCGCTCTTGCGGGCGATCTTGTCGATCTCGTCGATGTAGATGATGCCGGTC
>DASTFY010000308.1:0-2958 GCA_035719525.1 Acidimicrobiales bacterium | reverse complement strand
GGCGGTGCTGTCGGCCCAGCCGCGCCGCCGGGACCACTCCTGACCGCTCCGGCCTCGGCGTCCGGCGGCTGAGGATCCCGCGGTCGATCTCGCACGATCTGCGTCCCGGCTCCGCGCCGAGCCCTCCGCTCGGGGGCCTGCGGGTACGGATCCAGGTTGGGGGCGCCAGAATGGCTGGGTGCGCCGCCTCGCCCTGACGCTGCTCGCTGTGGCCGGAGGCGTCGCCCTGGCGATCGGTCCGGCGTCCCCGGCCCATGCCCACGCCACCCTGGAGTCCTCGGTTCCAGCGGGCTCCTCGGTGCTGGACAGCGCACCGACGGACATCATCCTCGACTTCGACGAGTCGGTCACGGCCGAGGCCGGCGGCATCCGTCTGATCGACGCCTCGGGCGCGGAGATCGCCCTCGGCCAGCCCGAGCAGGGCGACGATGCGACCATGCTCATCACCCCGGTCCCGGAGATCCCCGATGGGCCCTACGTCGTGGCCTGGCAGGTGGTCTCTCAGGACGGGCACCCCGCGGCCGGCGCGTTCACCTTCCAAGTCGGTCGGGGCGAGGTCGTCGACACGCGCGACCTGCTCGCCTCGGTCCTCAGCGGCCAGGCGGGCGACGAGGCCGTCGGACAGCTGGGCACCTTCACCCGCCTCCTCACCTACGTGGGGATCGCCCTCGGGCTCGGCGGCGCGGTGTTCGTGGTCGCGATATGGCCCTCCGCGTCGACCCGCTGGTCCGCCCGGCGCCTGGTCTGGTTCGGCTGGGGCCTGCTCCTCATCGGCACCATCGGCACACTCCTGATCTCCGGTCCGTACCTGACCGGCCGGGCCCTGGACTCGGCGTTGGATCCCGACGTGCTGCGCAGCGTGGCCGACGCCCGGGTGATCCAGATGGCGGCCGTGCGCTTGGTCCTCGTGCTGCTCGCGCTCCCGCTCCTGCTCCGCCTGGGCCGCGGGCTGAGCGCCAATGCGCAGTTGTTCGGGGTCGTGCTCGGTGAGCTCGTTCTGGGAACGATGGCTCTCGCCGGGCACTCCGGGAGTGGGCGGTGGTCGGCGGCCGGTGTCGTCCTCGATGCCACGCACTTGGGGGCGATGGCCGTCTGGCTGGGAGGCCTCGCGCTGCTGGTGGTCATGCTGGTCGTGACCCCCGCGCCGGTCGCCCCCGACGAGGTTCTGGAGGACGAGTCCGAGCCGGCCGTGGCGCGGGAGTTGGCCGGTGGCACCGTGGGCGCGGCGGCGGCTCCGGTGGACGATCGGGTCGAGGCGGTGGAGCGCTTTTCCTCGGTGGGCTTCGTCTGCGTGGTGGCGTTGGTCGTCACCGGAGTGGCGCAGACCTGGCGTGTCCTCCCCGGCGGCCTGGACGACCTCACCGGCACGGAGTACGGCCGCACGCTCCTGGTCAAGCTGGTCTTCGTGGCCGTCCTGGTCGGTCTGGGTTGGTTCAGCCGGCGCCTCGTCCGCCGCCGCCGCTTCGGCCAGCCGCTCTGGCGCTCCGTCGCCACCGAGGTGGTGGTCGCCGTCGTGGTGCTCGCCGTCACCGCCGTGCTCACCGGCACCTCGCCGGCCCAGGCCACCGCGCAGTCCCGTACCGTGACGGCCACGATGGTGCAGGGCGACCTGCTGGCCGATGTGAGCGTGATCCCCGCCCGGGTCGGACCCAACGACCTGCACCTCACCTTCAGCCCACCCGGTGGCACGTTGAACGCCATCAAGGAGGCGACGGCCAGGATCACCCTCCCGAGCCGCACCGACATCGGCGCCATCCCCGTCGAGCTCGTTCCGGCCGGTCCCAACCACTACATCGCCAGCGGGGTGCAGGTCCCGTTCGGCGGCGACTGGACGCTCGAGGTCGTGGCCACCACGGCCGAGGACGCCACCGTCCGGTTGTCGACGACCGTCGACATCGCCGAGTGAGGCGCGGCCGCTCTCAGGCCAGCCACCGACGGCCCTGCGCGAACGCGTCGCCGGTGACCGCCTGCAGGTGATCGATGCGGTCGCCGGCCAGGCTGCCCTGGGCCTGGACCCGCCAGTCCTCCAGCGTGGTGAGGTGCTGGTAGGCGGCGGTGTTGGCATTGTCCTCCGGGCGGGTGTCCTCGGCTGTCGCCCGGGCCTCGTCGTCCGGTTGAGCGGCCAGGTCGGCGGGCGGTGGCGGGCCGCCGAGTCGGCCGGCGGTCTCGAGCTGTGCGAGGGCGATGGCGGCCACGGAGCGCTTCAGCCGCGCCTCGGCCAGCCCCGCCGTCGCCTCCTCCCGGGCGAGGGTGTTCTGCACGGGGTCCGGTCGCAGTGGTGCCATGAGCAGCTCCGTCGGAGAGGCCAGCCCCAAGGCTCCGCTCACGCCCGAGACCACCGCCCACGCCGTCGTGACCGGGCCCGCCACCGGCACGACCTTGCCCACGGTGTCGATCACCAGGTCCACGCCGGCGACCTGGGCGTCGAAGGTCGCCTGGTCGGCGAAGGCGGCGTCGACGGCGCGGTCCCCGAGGAGCCCGCTGACGACGCCGATGAGGTGCGCTTCGGTCTCGACCGTGCCGGTCGCGCCGGCCGCGATGAGGTCGGTGCGGGAGAGCCGGTGGAGCGCCCCGGCCCACGCCGCTGCCTGCAGCTGCATCGCCACCTGTTGGTCGGCGACCAGCCGCGGCAGGAGCCCCGCGATCTGGCGCTGGCCCCACCCATCCCACGCGGCCGAAGGGATAGGGCAGGGATCCGCTCCGGTGCCGTCGCAGGGGTCGACCAGGTGGTGGAGCTGGCGCCCGACGTAGAGGCCGAGGTGGTCGGGCAGCACCCGCCCGTGGAGCGGCGCCGGGCCGGAAGGGAAGAAGGCGACGCGCTCGACGAGCAGACGGTCGAGGACGGCGAGCACGGCCTGCATCGACCGGCGAGCCTCGTCGAGATCGGCTGCGCTGACCATCACTGCCGGGTTGGTGGATGCGATCAGGAGCGCTCCGCTGGCCGTGGGCGTCGAGGCG
>DASTFY010000307.1:0-11136 GCA_035719525.1 Acidimicrobiales bacterium | reverse complement strand
GCGTCGGAAGGTTCTGGTCCGTCGGCCCCATCCGGCGAGACGATCATCGACCCTGCGGTCGAGACCGCCGTCGGCACCATCGACCGCTGCGCCGACGGATTGTGGATCTCGATCGTCGGCTCCTATTTGACGACCACGGCCGCGAACGTGCGGGCGACGGAGGCCCCGGGGAGCGGGGTCCTCGACAGCGCGTCGTGTCCGAGCCTGGAGGCCGGCCACTTCCTCGTCGTCTACGGACCGTTCGATTCTCATGAGGCCGGGAGCGACTACTGCCTCGAGCTCGGCCTCGCGACGCGCGACGAATGCTATGTCCGCCCGATCGATCTCGACCCAACGTTCCGCCACTACGACCCGGACGGCACCTTCCGCAGCGAGTAGGGACTCGGCCACCTCACCGTTGGCAGCGGGGGCAGAAGAACGTGGACCGGCCGGCGTGTCGCGCACGGACGATGGCGGCGCGCCCGCACCGGGGGCACGAGAGTCCTTCGCGCCCGTAGACCCGGTGCTGGTGCTGGTACGAGCCGGGCTGCCCGGACAGGCCGAGATACTGCGAGTCGGCCAAGGTGGACCCACCGGCGGCGATGGCCTCGTCCAGCACCTCCACGATGGCGTGCCGGAGCAGGCCCACCCGCCGGGGCACGACCTCGCCAGCCGGGTGATCGAAGCGCACCCCGGCCCGGTGCAGCACCTCGTCGGAGTAGATGTTGCCGAGGCCGGCCACGGCGTGCTGATCGAGCAACAGGCTCTTGATGGGGCGAGACCGGCCCCGGAGCCGGGCCCGCAGCTCACCCACGCTCAGGCCGTCGACCACTGGATCCGGGCCGAGGCGGCCGAGCTCCGGCACCTCGTGCGCGGCACGGTCGGGATCGAAAACCACCACCTCGCCGAAGGTCCGGGGATCGACGAACCACAACTCCTCACCGCCGTCCAGCTCCATGGCGACATGGGTGTGGGGTGGGCAAGGCGCGCCGGTCGGGCCGAGCCGGAGCTGGCCGCTCATGCGGAGGTGGATCAGCACGGCGTCCCCGGAGTCGAGCGAGCACACGAGGTACTTCCCTCTCCGGCCCACGGCGGTGATCGTCGTCCCGGTGAGGCCGGTGATGACGGCCTCCCTCGACGTGCGCCGTACCGTGCGCTCCCGGCCGACCTCGACGCGCCGAACCCGCCGACCGACCACGTGGGCCTCCAGACCCCGGCGAACGACCTCTACCTCCGGGAGCTCAGGCATCGGGGAGCAGGGCGACGTCGCCGGACTCGCCGACCGCCGCCGCGGCGTCGACCCCGTCGACGGTGACCTCCTCCACCGTCGCCACGAGGTGGTCGAAGGCCTCCCGGGCCGCCGCCTGCTCGGCCTGCTTCTTGCTCCGGCCCTCGCCGTTGCCCCACACCCGTCCGTCGACCACGGCCTCGGCGAAGAACCGCTTGGCGTGGTCCGGGCCTTCGTCGCGCAGCCGGTACACCGGCGGGCTCTCGAACAGCTTCACGGCCAGTTCTTGCAGCGCGGTCTTGTGGTCGAGCCCACCCAGGACACCGACCGTCGACAAGATCCGGCTTCCGAGCAGCCGCTCGACGAAGCCGTAGCCCGCGCTCGCCCCCCCATCGAGGTACACCGCGCCGATGATCGCCTCGAAGGCGTCGGACAGGATGGAGCGCTTCTGGCGCCCGCCGGCTGCAGCCTCGCCCTTGCCCAGCAGCAGGGCGTCACCGACGCCCAGCTCCTCGGCCACCCTGGCCAGCGCGTCGGCGTTGACGATGGCCTTACGGAGGTCGGTCAGCTTTCCCTCGTCCAGATCCTCCTGCTGGCGGTAGGCGAGATCCGCCACCACCCACCCGAGGATGGCGTCGCCCAGGAACTCGAGGCGCTCATTGGAGCGCTGCCCGGCCACCTCGGCACACCACGAACGGTGCGCGAGGGCCTGGCGCAGCAGGGCGGTGTCACCGAAGGTGTACCCGAGCCGCCCGCTCAGCTCCTCCATCTGCTGGTCCGTGTCAGCTCCCCTTGACCCGTTCGTACACGTAATCGACCGCGTCGCGCACGCTCTTCAGGTCCTCCAGGTCCTCGTCCTCGATCCGGAAGCCGACGCTGCGCTCCCCCAGTTCCTCCTCCAGCGCCTCGACCAGCTCGATGAGCGCCAGCGAGTCGGCGTCGAGGTCGTCGGCGAACGACTGCCCTTCGCTGATGGAGCCCGGGTCGATCTCGAGGATGTCGGCCAGGCGGTCCCGCACGATCTCGAAGATGGCGTTGCGGTCGAGCGGGCCCTGCTCGACATGGGTCTCGGCGGGCACAAACGCCTCCTGTGGCTCGTCGGTCGGCCTTCGAATGGTAGCGCCGAGCCTGCGGCTCAGTCGGCGGTGACTGCGGCGCGCAGCTCGGCCACCACCTCCTCGTCAACCATCTCGGCGGCCATCTTGATGGCGTTGACCACCGCTTTCGCGCTGGAGGAACCGTGGCTGACGATGCACACGCCGTTGACCCCCAGCAGCATGGCGCCCCCGAAGCTCTCTGGCTCCAGACGCTCGTACAGGTCGTCGATGGCCGGCCGCACCACCTCGAAGTGGCGGGCCAGCTCGTCCGTGGCCGTGAGCGCCTCCACCACCGCACCTACGATCGAGCTCAGCGCCCCCTCCAGCGCTTTCAGCACGATGTTGCCGCTGAAGCCGTCGGTCACGACGATGTCGACGTCGTCGGTGAGGATGTCCCGGCCCTCGACGTTGCCGATGAAGTGCACCCCGGGTGCGCTGGCGAGAAGGGTGTTGGTCTCCTTGACCAGGGTGTTGCCCTTGGAGTTCTCCTCGCCGATGGACAGCAGCCCGACGTTGGGCTGCGGCAGCCCGAAGCGATGACGGGCGAACACCGACCCCATCTGCGCGAACTGCACCAGCCATTCGGGCTGGCACTCGGCGTTGGCACCTGAGTCGAGCAGGACGGTGGCCCGCGTGCTGCCCGGCACGGGGAGCACGGTGGCGATGGCGGGCCGGCTGACGCCCTTGATGCGTCCCATCCGGAGGAGGGCCGACGCCATCGCGGCGCCGGTGTTGCCGGCCGAGACCATGGCCGACGCCTTACCGTCCCGCACCGCCTCGGCCGCCCGAACGAGCGTGGCGTCCTTCTTGCGGCGCACACCGGCGGCGGGGTCGTCGCCCATGCCGATCACCTCGGAGGCCGCGATGCGCGGCAGTCCGCGGGTGTCGAGGTCCTCAGGGCCGACGACGACGACGTCGATGCCCAGCTCGTCGGCCGCTCGCCGAGCGCCGGCCATGATCTCCTCCGGCGCCCTGTCGCCGCCCATGGCGTCGACGGCGATCGGGAGCTTCAACGCCGGGAGGCTCAGACGTCGAGCGCGACGCGGTTCTTGTACCAGCCGCAGGAGGGGCAGACCACGTGGGGCAGCTTGGCCGACCCGCACCGCGGGCAGAGCGAGCGAGCCGGCTCGGAGAGCCGCCACGCGCCGGCACGGTGGCTGCGGGCCTTCGACTTGGACCTCTTCTTCTTGGGGACAGCCATCGTCTGGGGAACCTCTCGTGAAACGGCCGGGAAACCCTACCGGGCGACGGCGCGGCGCGGCGACCGGGCGTCAGTGCTCGGCCTCGAGACTGGCCCGCAGCGCGTCCAGTCCGGCCCAGCGCGGATCGACCTCATCGGCCGGGCAGTCGCAAGGTTGGCGGTTGCGATCGGCTCCGCAGCGCGGGCACAGCCCCGCACAGTCCGCCCGGCACACCGGCGCGAGGGGCAGCTCCATGAGCACCAGCTCGCGCACCATCGGCGCGAGGTCGAGCTGCTCGCCGTCGAAGGCGAACGCCTCCTCCGACGTCGGGCGCACCTGGTACAGCTCGTGCACATCGGCTACCAGCTCACCCTCGGCCGGGCCGAGGCATCGACGGCAGGTACCGTGCCAGCGGGTGCGGACCTGGCCGCTTACGGTCACCCCGTCGGTCAGGCTCTCCAGGACGACGTCCACCACGACGGGCGTGCCGTCGGCCACGGCCGCATCCCCGCCGAGCGTGAGCCCGACCGCCGGGATGCCGACCTCGTACCGCTTGCGGGTGGCCGGCCGGCGCATGAGCTCGGCCACGTTCAGCGTCAGCGGGTCAGTACTCATCCTGATCGAAGAAGTTCGTCACCGGCTCCGGCTCGGGCGGCGCCAGCGGCCGGGCCTCCATGATGCGCCCGTTGAGCTTCTCGCGCCCGACCGTGACCGTCTTGAGCGTGCGCTCGAGAAGGATCTCGAAGCTGGCCAGCCGCTGGTCGCAGAAGTCCTCCACCTCCAGCTTCATGCGCCGGGCCTCGTTCTCGGCCGCCTCCACGATCTTGCGAGCCCGCATCTCGGCCGCCCGCACGACCTCGGTGCGCTGGACCATGCGCTCGGCCTGCGCCCGCCCGGCATCGAGGATGTCCTCGGCCTCCCGCTTGGTCTTGTCGATGAAGTCCTGGCGCTCCTTCAGCATCCACCGGGCCTGCCGCAGCTCGTCCGGCAAGCGGTGCACGGCGTCCTCCAGCAGCTCGATGATCTCCTCGCGGTTGATCATCGGTGAGGACGAGAGCGGCATCGTCCGCGCCGTGGCGATGATGTCGATCGCCCGCCGGAGCAGCCCCTCGGCGTCGTGGATGGGCGAGGCCGGCTGCTCGTCCTCGAAGTACTCGTCCTCGTCCTCGTGGTCGTCGTAGGTGCTCATGAGCTGCGGTCCTTCAGGCGGCGGCACACGGACGCCGGCACCAGGTGGGTGACGTCACCACGGTAGTGGGCGATCTCCCTGATGAAGCGGGATGAGATGAACGACAGGTCCGGACGGCACGGCAGGAACACGGTTCGCACGCCGCTGACGGCATGGTTGGTGTGGGCCATCTGCTGCTCCACGTCGAAGTCGGCCGCGGTGCGGACGCCCTTCACGATGAAGTCGGCGCCGCTGGCCAGGGCGGCATCGACGGCCAGGCCCTCGAAGGACCTCACCTCGACCTGGGCCAGGTGGGCGACGGCCTCTTCGATCATGGCCTGGCGCTCGTCCAGGTCGAACATTCCTCCGGGCTTGCCCGGGTTCACCATCGTGCCCACGATGACGCGCCCGAACAGCTCGGTGGCCTGCTCGACCACGTCGAGGTGGCCGTTGTGGAGGGGATCGAAGCTCCCCGGGTAGAGGACGGTCGGCACGCTGGTTCAACCCCTGTCCGCCAGGAAACGATCCACGCTACCGCGAGCCCCCTGCGGCGGACGGTCACTCGTTCCGGCCCGCCAGAGGTCGATGGCGGTCAGGGTCCCTCGGTGCGGCGCAGGAACGTGACGTGGGTGGCGCCGTAGCGCTTGGTCCGGACCAGGTCCCAGCCGGGTGCGGCCTCGACCGGGCGGTCGGACTCGGCCACCACGAACGGGGCCGGCACCGCCGCCAGCAGTTCGGCCCACGCGTCGAACGCGTACGGCGGGTCGACGAGGGCCAGATCGGCCGCGGAGGGCGATCGCGCGAGGAAGCGGTCGACCTCCATCGGCACCACCGCCGACCGTGAGGTCAATCCGAGCGCGTCGAGGTTGGACCGCAGCGCCAGGAGGGCCGACCGGCCGTGCTCGACGAACGTGCACCGCGACGCCCCCCGGGACAGCGCCTCGATGCCCAGGGCCCCCGAGCCGGCGAAGAGGTCGAAGACCTCGGCGTCGCGTAGCACGTCCAGGCTGGCCAGCGCGTTGAAGACGGCCTCACGCGCCCGGTCGCTGGTGGGGCGGGTGTCGCGCCCAGGCGGCGCCAGAAGCCGGCGCCCCCGGAGTGAGCCGGCCACCACGCGCACCTCGACACCCTATGGGGGGCAAACTGGAGTGTTGATGGAACCGGAGTCCACTATCACGTGCGTCGACTGCGGCGGCCGAGCCCACCTTCTCAGCTACCCCCGCGAGGACGGTACGTGGCTGCCCGGAGACATCGTCGCCTACCGCTGCGAGGACTGCCTCGACCGATGGGACGTCGTCCTGCCCGATGACTGGGGCGAGGACGAGCCCGATCGTCCCAACTCTTGAACTACGCCCCGAGTGGTATCGCCGACGCGAGGAAGGGCTCCACGAGGTCACAGCAAGCGGACATGGCGGAGAAGGTCTCGCCGTGCCCGCCCGTGGGGAGGACGTGGCACTCGAAGCCACGGGCGCGGGCCTCCACGCACGACTGCACGATCGGATCCTCGCCGTCCCCGTTGTAGATGAGGACCGGTACGGGGCTGGCAGGGACATCGAAGGGTTCGAGCCTGCCGCCCCGAGCTGCCGCGGCCATGGCGAGGGGGTCGTTGAGCTCGGTCATCCAGGCGCGAGTCTCGGGCGGGAGCGGTATGCGGGCCGTGGACCAGTACCCGTCCCAGTCTCCTCGCTCGAGCGCCGTGTGCTGAGCCTCGGTCGACTCGGTCTCGTCCTCGAGCCCGACGCCGCCCAGTACCGCCGCCCACATGCGGCCTGGGTGTCGTGTCAGCACCGCGGCGACGAGCGCCGAGCCCCGTGAGTAGCCCCACAGCGCGGCGTGGTCGACGTTCTCGGCATCGAGGACCGCGAGCACGTGGCGCGCGCAGGCCGACCACGAGTAGGCGAAAGGGTCGTGCGGCTTGTCGCTCTCCCCGTGGCCGAGCGGGTCGACGGCCAGCACGCGATAGTCCGTGCGAAGTCGGTCCACGTAGCCCCAGTGGTGCCATCGACCGCGATGCATCATGAAGCCCGGCACCAGCATCAAAGCCGGGCCGTTGCCGACGGCGTCATAGACGATCCGGTGACCGTCGACGATCACAGACCGAGCGTCAGCCATCTCGCAATCACTTCGGAGGAGCCGGCTCGGCGGCTAACCGGGTGTGGCGTCCTTGTGGCGCATGCGCTTGTAGCGCGTGTACCAGTTGACGCCGATGAGGACGAGGATCCCGCCGATGATCGCGCCGAAGATGCTGCCCCAGTCGAAGATCTCGGTGTCGCCGATCCCGAGACCGACGGTGAAGATCAGATAGCCGACTATGGCCCCGGCCAGGCCGAGCAGGAGCGAGTACAGCCACGAGCGAGGCCCCCGCACGTGACGCCAGACGTCCAACGGGACGAGAATTCGCACGATGATGCCGGTGACCAGCCCGACCAGCAGTACGCCAATCACGCGGTGCCCCTTCCTCGCTCCGGCCCGTCGAGAGACCGGTCTCGGACGGTCGGACGTGATCGTCCCGGTGGGACGTTAGCCCGGCTGGTACGGCGTGCCGACCACGATGAACGCCACCGCGCGGCTCCACTAGTCCTTGCTCAGCCACTCGCCCTTGGAGAGCAGGCCGACACCGACTCGTGTCGAATCGGGATCACCCTCGTCCTCGTCGTCGAAGAACAGGGCCAGCTCGTCGAGCAGATCCTTGTGCTGACCGAGGCCGGGGTCAGAGCCGACGATGGCGAACGCCGCTTGGCGGGCGAGGGCGACCAGCTCGCGGTCGCGTCGGAGCGAGGCCAGCTTGAGGTCGTTGCGGCCTTTCTGAGCCGTGCTCATGATCGTGCCCTCGCCTCGCAGGTCCAGGTCGACTTCGGCCAGCACGAACCCGTCGCTGGTGTCGACCACTGCCTGCACCCGAGGTGACACCTCGCCGCCGCCGCTGGTGACCAGCCAGCAGGTCGATGCCGCGCCGCCGCGGCCCACCCGGCCTCGGAGCTGGTGGAGCTGGGCGATGCCGAACCGGTCGGCATCGAGGATCACCATGGTGGTTGCGTTCGGAACATCTACGCCGACCTCGATGACCGTCGTGGCTACCAGTGCGTCAACCTGACCGACCCGGAAGCGGGCCATGACCGCCTCCTTCTCGGCCGAGCTCAACCGGCCGTGCAGGAGGGCCAGCCGCAACCCCGACAGCTCCCCCGTGGACAGCCGCTCGTAGGTCTCCTCCGCCGAGGCGACCTCGAGCTTGTCGCTCTCCTCGATGATCGGGCACACCACGTAGGCCTGGCGGCCCTCTGCCGCCTCGGCCCGCACGTGGGCCCACACCGCCTCCTCCATCAGTGGGCCGTTGGCCCACGTCGTGGCGATCTCCTGGCGGCCGGCGGGCTTGCTCGTGATGGTGCTGACGTCGAGGTCGCCGTACACCGTCATCGCCGCGGTGCGGGGGATGGGCGTGGCCGTCATCACCAGCACGTCGGGCACCACGCCGCCCTCGCCCTCCTCGCCCTTGGCCCGGAGCGCGGCCCGCTGCTCGACCCCGAAGCGGTGCTGCTCGTCGATCACGACGACGCCCAGGCCGGCGAAGCGGACCCCCTCCTGGATGAGCGCATGCGTGCCGATGACGATGTCGATCGTCCCGTCGGCCAGCCCGGCCATGATCTCCCGGCGGTCACCGCCCGACACCCGGTTGGTGAGGAGCGCCACCCGCAGGGGCCGGTCCTGGAACAGGCTCTCCGGCGCGGGCACCGTCACCCCGTCCAGCAGGTCGACGACGGTTGAGGCGTGCTGCTCGGCCAGCACCTCGGTGGGTGCCATGAACGCGCCCTGGTAGCCGCCCTGCACCGCCGTCAGCAGGGCGCTCACGGCCACCACCGTCTTGCCCGATCCCACGTCACCCTGCAGCAGCCGATGCATGGGGTGGGGAGCGGCCAGGTCGGCCTCGATCTCGGCGATCACGGCCCGCTGGTCGTCGGTGAGCACGAAGGGAAGCTGCTCGTGGAACCGGCCGACCAGCGCGCCGGTCCGGTCATGGCGGATGCCTCGTGCGTCCTGCTCCAGGGCCTGCTTGCGCAGCACGAGGACGAGTTGCACCCGCAGCAGCTCGTCGAAGGCCAGCCGGCGGCGGGCCGCCTCCTTCTCGGCCATCGACTCCGGCGCGTGTATGGCGAACAACGCCCGTTGCCGCCCGATGAGGTCATGGCGGGCGAGCACCTCGGGCGGCATCGGGTCCGCGATGCCCCGGACCTGGCAGCGCTCTAGGGCGTTCTCCACCCAGCCCGCGATCTCCCAAGTGGCCAGGTCGGCCTTCTCGCTCTGGGGGTAGATGGGAACGATCCGCCCGGTCCGGTCGCCGATGAGGTCGACTACCGGGTTGGACATCTGCAGCGCGCCTCGGTAGCTGTCCGCCCGGCCGAACAGCGCCACGGTCATGCCCTCCCGGAGCTGCCGAGCCCGCCAGGGCTGGTTGAAGAACACGACGCTCATGCGACCCGACCCGTCCCCGACCTGCGCGGTCACCATCGTGCGCCGGTTGCGGGTCGTCCGCTTCGCTACCGACCTGACGGTGACCAGGACCAGCGCCTCGCGCCCCGGCACGAGGTCGACCACCCGGGCCTCCTGCGTGCGGTCGACCCAACGGCGGGGATAGGTCGTGAGAAGGTCGAGCACCGAGTGCACGCCCACCTCGGCCAGCGCCGCCACCTTCTTGGGACCGACCCCGCGGAGCTCGTCCACCGAACGGGCGTTGAGCTGGCGCAGCGTGATGGCGTCGGTCATGGCGATCGGCTGTCCGCTCGTCGTCAGCCGGCCACGTCGAGCGCGCTGGCCAGGCGGCCCGCGGCCACGCCGAGCTCGGCCGGGGTCAGCGTGGCATACGACAGCCGGACCCGGTCAGCGCCAGAACCGTCGACGTAGAAGGCCTCGCCAGGCACGAACGCGACGCCGGCCTCGACGGCTCGGGGCAGGAGCTCCCGGCCAGACACGGGTGAGTCGACGAGCCGGACCCACAGGAACATGCCGCCGTCGGGCCGGTCGAAGGCCACCCGAGCGCCGAGCGAGAGCTCCAGCGCCGACGAGAGGGCGTCGCAGCGCTCCCCGTAGAACGGACCGAGGCGGGCCAGGTGACCGGGCATGAACTCGTCGTCCGACAGCACCTCCACGGCCATGCGCTGGCAGAGGGTCGAGGTGTGCAGGTCCGCCGCCTGCTTCAGCCGGACCAGCGGCCCGTGCAGCCACGACGGCGCGGCCAGCCAGCCGACGCGAAGCCCTGGCGCCAAGAGCTTGGACACCGTGCCGAGCGTGATGGCCAGCTCCGTGAAGGTGCGCACCGGGGGCAAGGGTGAGCCTCGGAAGCGGAGCGCACCGTACGGGTCGTCCTCCACCACGACGAACCCGTAGCGATCGGCCAGGCCGGCCAGGTGACGGCGACGGTCCAGGGAAAGGGTGGCTCCCGAGGGATTCTGGAAGTTGGCCACCACATAGCACAGCCGCGGGCGCAGGCCACCGGACAGCTTCTCCTCGAGCACGTCGGTGCGCAGACCGTCGCGGTCGGCGGGCACGGGGACGACGTGGGGGTCGCTGCCGGCCAGCGCCTGCAGTGCTCCGACATAGGAGGGGGCCTCGACGACCACGTCGTCGCCCGGGTCGACGAGCGCCCGCGAGAGGAGATCGAGTCCCTGCTGGGAGCCGGTCAAGATCAGCACGTCCTCGGGGCGGCAGGCGCCCCCACGGCTCTCGTACAGGTCGGCCACCCATTGCCGCAAGGAGGGGATCCCTTCGGTCGGCCCGTACTGGATGGCGTCGGATCCGTAGCGCCCGGTGCCGGCGAGCACGGTATCGGCGGCGGCCTGAAGGCGCTCGACAGGGAAGCTCTCGGGAGCCGGCAAGCCGCCGGCCATCGACAGCACGTCGGGGCGGTGCGTGAGCTGGAGGAGGTCGCGGATGATCGACGAGCTGGCGTTGCGGCCCCGCCGGGACAGAAGTCGGTCAGGGAGGTCGGTCGAGGGAAGGACCATGCCGCCAGCGTCACCTGTCCGACGACGGCAGGCAAGCCAGTCCGGCCGCGGCGCTGCCCCCGCGCCTTGCATCGGAGTGACCGATGGGCCATGCCAGCCGCCGATCTGACGGTCTTGCGCCTGGTGGGTCCGCGGCGCTCGCTGGTAGCGTGGCTGAACTATTTCGGCCGGCCGGGAAGGCACACGACATGGCAGCAGTCTGCGATCTCTGCGGGAAGGGCCCCTCCTGGGGCATGAGCGTCTCGCACTCGCACAGGCGCACGAAGCGGCGGTGGAACCCCAACATCCAGCGGGTCCGGGCGCTCGTCGACGGCACCCCCAAGCGGCTGTACGTCTGCACGTCCTGCATCAAGTCGGGCAAGGTCGTCAAGCCCGCCCGTGCGGCGCGGAGCTGAGCTGACGAACCGGATGCAGGGAGTCATCAAGAGCTACGACCCGACGTCGGGCGGCGGACTGGTGATCACCGACAGCCCTGGGCTGGCCGAGT
>DASTFY010000306.1:0-12347 GCA_035719525.1 Acidimicrobiales bacterium | reverse complement strand
TCCGCAGAGGATCGGTACGAAGCTGAAAGCCAGCGTCCCCTTGCGCAGCCCGAGCTTGATGTCCTCCTCGGTCAGCTCCTCGTCGCCGAGATACTTCTCCATGAGGACCTCGTCCTCGCTGGCCACGATGTCGAGCAGCTTGGCCCGCCACTCCTCGGCCTGGCCCTCGTACGCGGCGGGGATGTCGACGACGTCGAAGCGCTCGCCCTTCTCCGAGGTCTCGTCCCAGACCAGCGCCTTCATGGTGACCAGGTCGATGACGCCCTGGAAGTTGGCCTCCGCCCCGATCGGCAGCTGGATGACGGCGGGCACCGACTCCAGGCGATGCTCGATCATGTCGACCGTGCGGGAGAAGTTGGCGCCGATCCGGTCCATCTTGTTGACGAAGCAGATGCGAGGCACCTGGTACCGGTTGGCCAGGCGCCACACGGTCTCGGTCTGGGGCTCGACGCCCGCAACCGAGTCGAACACGGCGACGGCTCCGTCGAGCACCCGCAGCGACCGCTCGACCTCGATGGTGAAGTCGACGTGGCCGGGCGTGTCGATGATGTTGATGCGGTGGTCGTTCCAGACGCACGTCGTGGCGGCCGAGGTGATCGTGATGCCGCGCTCCTGCTCCTGGACCATGTGGTCCATGACGGCCGCGCCCTCGTGCACCTCGCCGATCTTGTAGGTCTTGCCCGTGTAGTAGAGGATGCGCTCGGTCGTGGTGGTCTTGCCCGCGTCGATGTGCGCCATGATCCCGATGTTCCGGGTCCGGTCGAGGGAAAATTCACGCTTGGCCATGGGTCGCGTCGCTCTGTTCGTCTTGAGGGGGTTCGTCGGGATCGGGTCTACGGGTTGGTCGGCCCGGTCAACGGGCCGGTCGGCCCGCTGGGCGCTGGTCGGGAGCCGGTGCTAACCGGCCGTGGGGCCGGTCGTCCATGCTATCGACCAGGTCAGCGAACCCGGACGATCGCGCCACGGGGGGCGGCGTGAGGCAGAAGGAAGAGGCGAACGCAACCAGGCGTCCGGCCAGGCTGGGGCTACCAGCGGTAGTGGGCGAAGGCCTTGTTGGACTCGGCCATCTTCTGCATGTCGTCGCGGCGCTTGATCGAGGCGCCGAGGCCGTTGGCCGCGTCCATCAGCTCGCCCGCCAGGCGCTCCGCCATCGTCTTTTCCCGGCGGGCCCGAGCGAAGCCGATGAGCCAGCGGATGGCCAAGGTGTTGGCTCGACGGGGGCGCACCTCGACGGGCACCTGGTAGGTGGCACCACCCACCCGGCGGCTCTTGACCTCCAACGCCGGCTTGACGTTCTCGACCGCCCGCTTCACGGTGCTGAGCGGCTCGCCGCCCGTGCGCTCCTCGACGATCTTCATGGCGTCGTAGACGATCTTCTCGGCCAGGGAGCGCTTGCCCCGCAACAGGATCTTGTTGACCAGCTGCGTCACCAGGACCGAGCGGTAGACCGGGTCCGGGTTGAGCTCACGGCGGGGGGCGGGGCCTTTACGCGGCATGCAGGATCACTTTTCCTTCTTGGCGCCGTAACGGCTGCGCGCCTGCCTGCGGTTCTTCACGCCGGCGGCGTCGAGCGATCCGCGGATGACCTTGTAGCGCACGCCCGGCAGGTCCCGGACGCGACCTCCACGTACGAGCACGATCGAGTGCTCCTGGAGGTTGTGCCCTTCCCCGGGGATGTAGGCCGTGACCTCGATGCCGCTGGTCAGGCGGACCCGGGCGACCTTGCGCAGAGCCGAGTTCGGCTTCTTGGGGGTGGTGGTGTAGACACGGGTGCACACGCCCCGCCGCTGCGGGGAGCCCTTGAGGGCAGGCGTCTTCGACTTGCCGCTCTTGGTGCTCCGGCCCTTGCGGACCAGCTGTTGGATCGTGGGCACGCGCTTCCTCTAGGTCGACGTTGACTGGCAACTCTGCGGATCTCGGCGCGCCGGAGAGACCAGCGCAAAGACCGATAGATGTTACGGGCGGGGAGCCACCCGCGCCAACCTGCCCGTCAGCCGGACCGGCCGAGGCTGACCGCAACCTCGCGGTGCAGACGCCCGAAGTTGTAGTACGCCGCGCACGCCCCCTCCGACGACACCATGCAGGTGCCGATGGGCGTCTCGGGTGTACAGGCGGTCCCGAACACCTTGCACTCCCAGGGCTTGATGACGCCCTTCAGGACCTCCCCACACTGGCAGGCCTTGGGATCGGCCACCCGTACCCCGGGCACGGCGTAGGCCACCTCGGCATCGAACGCCGCGAACTCGGGCCGCAGCGCCAGTGCGCTCTGGGAGATGAACCCCAGACCCCGCCACTCGAAGTGGGGGCGCAGCTCGAACACCTCGGCCAGCACCCGCAGGGCCCGGGGGTTGCCCTCGTCACGCACCACTCGGGTGTACTGGTTCTCCACCTCGCAGCGCCCTTGGCGGATCTGGGCCAGCAGCATGGCGATGGCCTGGAGGATGTCGAGCGGCTCGAACCCCGCCGTCACCAGCGGCTTCCCGTACTGCTCGGGCACGAACCGGTACGGCCGGTTGCCCACGACGGTGGAGACGTGCCCCGGGCCCAGGAAGCCGTCGAGGCGCAGGTCGGGTGACTCCAGGATCGCCTTGATGGGCGGCACGATCGTCACGTGGTTGCAGAACACCCTGAAGTTCGTCACCCCCAGATCGCGAGCCCGTAGGAGGGTCACGGCCGTGGACGGGGCCGTCGTCTCGAACCCGACCGCGAAGAACACGACCTCCCGCTCCGGATGCGCGCGAGCGAGCTCCAGAGCGTCGAGCGGCGAGTACACGAAGCGCACATCGGCGCCCCGGGCCTTGGCCTCCAGCAGGTTCCCGCGGCCACCGGGCACCCGCATCATGTCGCCGAAGGAGGTGAAGATCACGCCCGGCGTCTCGGCCACCGCGATCGCGTCGTCGACCCTTCCCATCGGGATCACGCACACCGGGCAGCCGGGCCCATGGACCAGCTCGACGTTGGCGGGGAGCACGTGTTCGATGCCGTGCCGGTAGATGGTGTGGGTGTGGCCGCCGCACACCTCCATGAACTTGAAGTGGTCGTCGCCGGCGAGGCGGGTGATGTGGGCCACGACGCCTCGGGCGGCGGCAGGATCGCGGTACTCGTCGACGAACCTCACGCCGGCCACCCCTCGACGGACGGCCCTGCGGCCGAGGGCGCGTTGAACAGCGCCTCGACCTCGTCGGTGTAGACCTCGCCCAGCATCTGGAGCGACGCCAGCGCCAGCCGGGCCTCCTCCGCGTCGATCTTCGACATGGCGAACCCGACGTGGATGAGGACCCAGTCGCCGCACTCGACGCCCTCGTCCTCCAGCAGGCCGATGTTGATGGTCCGACCGACGCCACTGACGTCGACCCGGGCCAGGTGCTCGTGGTGCTCCGACAGCTCCACCACCTGGCCAGGGATACCGAGACACATGTCAGCCTCCTACCCGTCCACGCTCAGCGGAGCGCGGTACTCGATCGACTCCAGGACCAGCTCGTCGCCTCCCGTGACCTCGAGGTCGACGCCCGAGCACGACGTGCAGGCTGAGGGCAGCTCATCGCCCTCGGTCGTCGCGCCGCACGACGTGCAGCGAACAGCCACGGGCAGGAGCACCAGCTCCGCCTGCGCATCCTCGGCCACCGAGCCCATCGCGGCCACCGCGAACGACTGCTCGAAGGCCTCCGGGTGGACGTGGTGGAGCCGGCCGACGCGCACGCGCACCCGGGCCACGGCACGGTCACCGGCGCGCTGCTCGATGGCGTCGACGATCGAAGCACACAGGCCCAGTTCGTGCATCTCAGTCCTCCTCCTTCTCGGCCACGATCGCCACCCTGACGGTGACGTCCGGCTCCACCTTGATGAGCAGGAGGCGCGGCGGCTCCAGGCCGAAGTCACGCACGTCGAAGATCCTCTCGCCGGCCAAGATCACCATCGCACCGTTCCTCGCCTCCAACGTCATCTCGTCCTCGTATCGGCGGGTCACCCCCTTGAACGTGAGATCACCGGCCACCCGGTACCGGCCGACCTCCTCGGTCTCCTCCATCAAGGTGAGGTCACCGGCGATGGTCGGGTATCTCCGGGCGTCGATCCGGCGCCGCAGCTCCCGGTCCTCGAGCGGATTACCCGAGCTGAGCTGCTCGACCGGCAGTTCCAGATGCGCTCCGGGCTCCACGTCGAGATCGACTCGACCTCCGTGATCCACCTCCAGGTCGAGCCACCCCTCCAGGCCCGCGGTCTCGGTCCTGATGGGGTGCAGCGTGGAGCGGGCCTCGATCCAGACCCGGGAGCGCTCGGGCACGATCCGGTAGCGGGCCACCTGGTGCACTTACATCTTCCGCAACCGCCGATAGCGGTTGACGTCGGGAACCGCGGTCACCGCGACGTACACGCCGATGATGACGGCGATGCCCGCGAGCACCGTTGCCAGCCGGCCGATAGCAGCCATACCTACATCTCCCTCATCTTCAGGTACCGGGATACATCCGGAAGGGACTTGACGACCAGGGTCGCCAGTGCGATCAAGAACAGCGACACGACGAAGCGACGAATCACGCTCGGCTCCTCTCCTCGTTCGGGTCCTCGCTCAGGACGCGGAGCTCGGCGAGCACGTCGAGCACGGCCTCCACCCCCCGGTCGACGGCAGCCGCGACCGGAGCGGAGAGCCCGATGCCCTCCTCGATCATCGAGGGCTCGCAGCCTACGACGACCACCCGCCCCACCTTGCCGCCCATCGATCCCAGCATGCCCAGCACGACGGCCGGGTTCATCGAGTGCGCGTCCATGGCTGCGCCAGCCCCTGCCTCGTCGTCGTCGGCGGACGCCAGGCTGTCGAGGTCCGGTTCGATGAGTGCCACGGTCCCCGGCTCCTGCCCCATCGGAACGGCGTCGACCAACACCAGCGCGTCGTAGCCGTCGAGCAGCTCGTAGGCCAGGTGAACGCCGCGGATGCCGAAGTCCTCGACGCGGGCTCCCTCCGGCAGCTCGGCGCCCGCCAGACGGTTGGCCACCTCGACGCCGAAGCCGTCGTCGCCGAGGAAGATGTTCCCGATCCCAGCCACGAGCACCCTCACGTCAGGACCTCCACCTCGTCCGGGTGGAAATAGAGGTATCGGCGCTGCCACTCGAACAGCTCCGCGGCGGGATCGTCGTCCAGGGTGACCGCCACGTGCTCGGCGCCGTCGACGTCCTTGAACACTCCTGCGACGGTCGCGGTACGGCCGGCGAGGAAGAGGTCGTGGGCATCGGCGCGCCGGGACGGGCGGAGGCGCACCGGGGTGCCCTTGCCGACCTCGACTCCGCCCACCCACGTGGTGTCGGTCCACGGGTCGACCTCCGAGTCGACACCGGGATCCCACCAGGGCAGAACCTCTGGCTCGGGTGGATCCGGCTGACCCAGTGGGCGGAGCGAGCGCACCGCGCCGTGGAGACGGGACCAGACCTCCGGAGGGAGGTCGTCGCAGCGGTCGACGATCGCCGCGGCGCGGGCGTCGGTTCCCCGGGCCTCCGCCTTCTCCTCGTCCGTCAGGGTGAGCACCCGCAGGGCCAGGATCTCGTCGATCTCGGTCGCGTCGCAGAAGTCGCCCGCACTCTCCGGCGCGACGGCCGGGTAGTCGTACAGGATGATGGGCGAGGACAGCATCACCTCAGCGTCGCCCTCGTCGCCGATCAGGACCGGGAACGTGCCGTCGTTGCCGCACCCGGAAACGGCCTCGACCGCCATGGCCGGCGGATCGAGCAGGGAGACGAAGGCGGCGTCGCGGACCGCCAACAGAGTGTGCACGGCCACCAGCGAGTGGGCCACCATGGCGTCCCGGTCGGCATCATCGGCCGGCCGTGGGCTGGTGTTGCTCACCTCGACCGCCACCTTGACCAGCGCCGACGGCCCGTCGGCCCACCCAGTGGTCACCCGGACGATGCCTTCGACGGGCCGGCAACGACGCACGGCGCGCCCGACTACGGCCCCGGAGGCGTCGGTGAGGAGTTCGGTCGTCTGGCTCTCCGGCAGGGTGACGGGGTGGGAGCGGGGCTCGCCGCCCACCGGCAACAGCGCCATCGGCTCGAGGTCGATCTGGTGCTCGATGGCTTCGTCCCACGGCACCCACCGCGTGCCGTCGACCTGCAGTTCGTCGACCGGCTCGAAGGCGTCGCCCGCGGGTGAGGCGGACTCGATCTGGCGGTGCTGGACCTGGAGGCAACGGACCCGCACCGTCAGGGTGGCGTCGCCCCCGGGATCGATCACCACCTCGGTGCGCATGGCCGACCTCTCCGACGGGTCCACCGCGGCCCAGGCCGGCGGCACCAGCACCCCGAACTGCCATCGGAGCTGGTTCTTCTGGGCCGATGCCCGGTAGGGGTACAGGACGTAGCCCTCGAACAGCACGGCGTCAGCCACCGCCCGGGCGGCGACGAAGGGGTCAGACGCCGTGCTCAACGGCCCTCCTCCCCTGCTTCCTTGAGCAGCTGTTCGAGAGCGTCGTCCCAGGTGGGCAGGGCCCGAGCAGCTTTGAACCGCAGGAGGGCGTCGAGCGTCTCGCGGGACAGCCGCACCCACCCGCTGTTGGGGAAGTAGCGGTCCATCACCTCGCGCCACACCCGTACGGGGAGCCGGAACGACGCCTCCTCGTGCCAGGCGACGGGTGACGCGGCGAAACCGGTGGTGGCCGGCGTCGCGGCGAAGATCGTCCCGGAGAAGAGGAGGAGGATCGGGACCTCGCCGTCATCCAACCCGTGCAGGTACTTGGCCGCCGCCACCTCGAAGTCGTAGGTGCAGATGATCGGCAGGTCGACGTCGATGGTGCCGGTGAAGCCGGAGATGACCGTGCCGACGTGGGTCCACAGGAACGGCCGGAGCGTCTCCCCCCACCGGGGAGCGTCGCCGAACAGCTCGGTCAGACGGGCCTGCTCGGCCGGCTCGTAACGCCGCTTCTGAGGCTCGATCATGACCTGGCAGCGCAGGGCGACGGCGTGCACGGGGACGGCGTCGGCCTCCGTGAGGCGCAGCTGCAGGCTCAGCGTCGGCACGGCGGCGTGCGGCTCGACGCGGGCCCCGACCACCTCGAAGGACAGCGAGGTCACGTACCGTCCGCCCCGTCAGCGGGCCGGGCCCGGGCCCGGACGGCGGCGAAGAAGGCCTCCAGCGCATCGTGGGCCTCGCGGCCACCGTCGAACCCGCGCCACAGTCGCCGGAGCTGCCCCACCAACTCATAACAGGCGTCGATAGGCACCAGGTAGCACTCGGTGGTACCGGCATCGGCGCGTTGGGTGCGCACCAGGAGGGCCTCCACGTCGGGCAGGAGCGTGGCCAGGCCCGGGTTGGCCGCCACCACCTCGTCCCACGCATCCAGGGACAGCAGCGACTCGGTGGCCCCCGCCGGGCTGGGGTAGAAGGCGGCCACTCGCTCGAGCGACGAGTTCAGGAAGAAGAACGCCACGCTCACCGGTATCTGCAGCCCGTCCCACTGGGCGGCCGAGAGGCGGAAGCTCGGGAAGGAGAGGTATCGGTCGGGAACGGCGCGATAGCGCTGGCCGCCCGCCCCGGTGGGAGTGAAGAGCAGGTAGCAGCCGCGGCAGGCGCACTGCAGGCTGCGCTGCTGGATGTCGACCACGTGATCGTGCTCGTCGGCGATGGGCGTCGAACACAGCTCGCAGCGCTCGCCCGGGCGCGGGCGTTCCCGGGGCTGGGTGGCCCTGATGCGCGAGAGGACCTGCAGCGGGTCGGCGGCGGCCCCGTCCCCCGGGCCGGTCTCGGTGACCGTCACGGCACCGCCAGTGGGCGGCGGCCCAGCTCCACGGGCGTGGTGACGCCCGGGCGGGACGGTTCCTCGACGTCGATCAGCAGGATCTCCGGCGCGGCCTCCGCGATGGCCTGCTCCACGGCGGTGCGCAACGTGACGGCCGAGGATGGACACCCGTCGCAGCTCCCGAGGAGCTGCAAGTGGATGGCGCCCCGCTCCTCGTCCAGCTCGAGGAGCAGCACATCGCCGCCGTGGCCCTGCAGGAAGGGACGCACGGACTCCAACGCCGACTCCACACGCGTCACGAGGTCGTTCGGGTGGAGGTCGTGCACGACGAGGAGGCTCCCGAGCAGCTCGTCATCGACCAGCCGGGGAAGCAACTCGGGAGCCTCGTCCCGAACGAGCTGGACGACACGGGCCAGGCCCGCGCCGTAGAGCTCGGTCACCAGGCGCAGGAGCTCCTCGGCCACGTCGAGCACTCTCGGCTCGGCCGTCGCTCGTAGCTGCTCGAACAGCGCCTCCATCCGGTCCCCGGCAGCGCGGAGGTCGGTGTCCTCTTCCGGATGGGCCACCGTTCCTCCTGCCGTCAGGCCAGGTCGTCGTGGTTGAGCATCGTCGGCGAGTGCACCTTCTTGAGCACCTTGCCCTTGCCGAGGTACATGTGCACACCGCACGGCAGACAGGGGTCGAAGCTGCGCACCGCCCGCATGATGTCGATGCCCTTGAACTTGTCGACCGGGTTCTCCTCGAAGATAGGCGTGTTCATCACCGCGTCCTCGTACGGTCCCGGCGTGCCGTAGATGTCGCGGGGGTTGGCGTTCCAGGGGGTCGGCGGGTACGGGTGGTAGTTGGCGATCTTGCCGCCCTTGACGACCATGTGGTGCGAGAGCACCCCTCGCACCGCCTCCGTGAACCCGCAGCCGATGCCCTCGTCGGGCACCTCGAAGGGCTCCCACGTCTTCGTCCGGCCGGCGCGGACCTCGGCCAGCGCCTGCTCGATGAAGTGCAGGGCGGCGCCGGCGGCGTACGCCTGGAAGTACGTGCGGGCTCGATCCCGCTCGATGGCGTTCGACCACTGGGGGATCTTCCACTCGAAGGTGACCTCGGGCTTCAGGGCCGTCTTGGGCAGGTTGATGACCACGCTGTGGCCGGTGGCCTTGACGAAGCCGCCGAGGTCGACCAGGCCGGACAGCGCGGTGGACCACAACCGGGCGATCGGTCCTCCGCCGGTGTCCAGCGCCAGGTGGTCGGTCCCGTCGAACCAGCGGGGCGACATCACCCAGCTGTACTTGTCGTCGAAGTCCCGCTTCTGTGGTTGGGGGATGGTGTGCTGGTTCCACGGATGGTTCCGGTCGACCGCGTTCCCGAGCGGGTCCTTGGTCACGAACATCTCCTGGCCTTCCCAGCTGTCGTAGTACGAGCTGCCGAGCAGGATCCGGATCCCCAAGTTGATGTCGACCAGGTCATTGGTGATCAGCTTGCCGTCGACGATCACGCCCGGTGTGACGCCCATGGCCCGACCCCACCGGGTCATGTCCTTGTAGTCGAAGTTGCACACGTCGGGGTCCTGGAAGGCGCCCCAGCAGCCGAGCAGCACCCGACGGCGGCCGACCTCCTCGTACCCCGGCAGGGCCTCGTAGAAGAAGTCGAACAGATCGTCGTGCAGCGGTACGACCCGCTTCATGAACTCCACGTACCGCATCAGGCGGATGTAGTAGTCGGTGAACAGCTGGATGGTGGCGGTGGTGCCGACGCCGCCCGGGTACAAGGTCGAGGGATGGACGTGGCGGCCCTCCATGAGGCAGAACATCTCCCGCGTCCACCGGCTGACCTGCAGCGCCTCCCGGTAGAACTCGCCCGAGAACGGGTTCAGCGCCCGCATGATGTCGCCGATGGTGCGGTACCCGTGATCACCGGCGTGAGGAGCATCGGTCCGGTTGGCCTGCTCCAGCACACCCGGATTGGTCTCCGCGACCATCTTCTCGCAGAAGTCCACGCCGACCAGGTTCTCCTGGAAGATGTTGTGGTCGAACATGTATTCCGCGCCCTCACCGAGGTTGACGATCTGCTCGCCGAGCGCGGGCGGCGCTACGCCGTAGGTCATGTTCTGCGCGTAGCAGGAACAGGTGGCGTGGTTGTCCCCGCAGATGCCACAGATGCGGCTGGTGATGAAGTGGGCGTCCCGCGGGTCCTTGCCCTTCATGAAGATGCTGTAGCCGCGGAAGATCGACGACGTGCTGTGGCACTCGACCACCTTGCGCTGCGCGAAGTCGATCTTCGTGTAGATCCCGAGGCTCCCCACGATCCGGGTGATCGGGTCCCACGCCATCTCGACGAGGCCGTTGGCGTCCTTCACCGGTGCCTTCGTGGCCATCTCGCTACCTCCACTCGCCCTGGTAACCGGTCAGCAGCTGCTTCCCCGGCATTCGCCACTTGGGTTCCTCGTCCACGGTCTTCATGGTGATCTTGCGCAGACCCCGGATCGTCGATCCGACCAGCCGGCTGGCGCGCGTCGACACCCTGGAGCCGGGCGGCTCGTCCATGAAGGGCATGAACTTGTCCGGGAACCCGGGCATCGTGCAACCGATGCAGATGCCGCCCACATTCGGGCAACCACCGACGCCGTTGACCCAGCCCCGCTTGGGGACGTTGCACTTCACCACCGGGCCCCAGCAGCCCAGCTTCACGATGCACTTCGGAGAGCCGTACTCCGTGGCGAAGTCGCCCTGCTCGTAGTAACCGGCCCGGTCACAGCCCTCGTGGACCGTGCTGCCGAAGAGCCAGGTGGGGCGTAGGGCCTCGTCCAGGGGGATCATCGGCGCCTGACCGGTGGCCTGGTAGAGCAGGTACAGGAGCGTCTCGGCCATGTTGTCCGGATGGGCGGGGCATCCGGGCACGCACACGATCGGGAGGCCGGCCTTGGACTTCCAGCCCCAGCCCAGGTAGTCGGGGACCCCCATCGCGCCGGTGGGATTGCCGGCCATGGCGTGGATGCCGCCGTACGTCGCGCAGGTACCGACAGCCACCACGGCCAGCGCCTTGGGCGTCAGGCGGTCCAGCCATTCGCTCGTCGTCATCGGCTGGTCGGTCTCCGGGTTGTTGCCGAAGCCGCACCAGTAGCCCTCGGACTTGATCTTCTCGTTCGGTATGGAGCCCTCGACCACGAGCACGAACGGCTCGAGCTCCCCGCGATCGGCCTTGAAGAACCACTCGAGGAAGTCGTCGGCGCCGCCGACCGGTCCGCACTCGAAGTCGATCAGCGGCCAGTGGACCGCGATCTTGGGCAAGCCCGGCAGGGCGCCCAGGGCAATCTCCTCGATGCTGGGCTGTGTGGCCGCCGTCAAGGCCACCGAGTCGCCATCGCAGCTCAGCCCGGCGTTGATCCACAGGATGTGGACGACGGTCTCATCGGCAGGGGCTTCGGTCGTCGTCACTGCATGGCCTCCCCGGGGTCGATGCGCGCGGCGCGTGCGCTGTGTCCTGCCTACGCCCCGCCGCCAGATCTGGCAATGAGTGCGTTCTGCACCGTGTTGACCGCCAACGGGGTCCGGCGTCCAATGATGCGGTGTCGTCCTACGTGGTGACGGCCGCCGACCGCGAGTGGTTCGGACGGTGCCGGCGGGCATGGGACCTCGGCGCGCTCGGCCGACGCGCACTCGAGCCCATCGGCGAGAGCACCTCGGCCGGCCGCATGGACCAGGCGCTCAGGGCCGCCCTGGCCGTTCACTACTTCCCCGGCATGTGGTCCTGGACCCGCTCCATCGTCGACCCCTTGGTCGTGGCCGCCTACGAGCGCGAAGGTGGCCCGTCGGTCGGGCGGGACCTGCTGGCCTGCTTCCAGCGCTGGTCCGGGCCGGTGGACCGCTTCACGCCCGTCAGGGTCGAGGCCGACCTCGACGTGCCGGTGCCGGACCCGTCCCGACCCGGCCATGACCTCTCCACTCCCTCGGGGCAGCGGGTGCGCTACCGCGACCGTCTCCCGCTGGTGCTCAGCGACGAGGCCGATGAGCGCGTGTGGCTCGGGGAGCACCGCGTGGTCGAGGAATTCGCCGACCTCGACGAGCTGGCGCTCGACGAGCGCCTCATCCTCGCCTGCTGGGCCTGGGAGCACGTCGAGCTCAAGGCTCCGGTGGCCGGCGTCTACTACACCGAGTTCCGCCTCGATGGCGAGCTACGCCGTACCGTCGTAGCCCACACGACCACGGAGAAGCGGGAAGCCGCCGACCGCCTCGGCCGCGCCGTGCTGACGATGGTGGCGACCGACGTCGTCGTCGATCCGTTCCCCTCGTGGAGCCACTGTCGACGATGCCCGTTCCGGGCACCGTGCCTCGCCATGAACCGGGGCGAGGATCCTGAGCCTCTGCTCACGGCGCACTACCGGCGGCGGCCGGTCGACATCCTGGAAGAGGGTCGTCTCGGTGGGGCCAGCTGGGGCTTCGGCCGCGGCGCCGCCCCGCCCCACCTCCGCGGAGCCGACGCCGGCGGGGGCGAAGGCCCCTGACCGCAACGACGGACGCGGTCAGCTGCGCGTGCGGTAGGCAGCGACGGCGGCCTGGCCGATGCTGATCCCCCCGTCGTTGGGCGGTATCTCACGATGGACGAGGACGGTGATCCCGGCCGCGACCAGCT
>DASTFY010000305.1:0-6275 GCA_035719525.1 Acidimicrobiales bacterium | reverse complement strand
TGTCGAACCAGAAGTTCCACGATCTGCGTGCCTTCCACGGCGCCGAGCGCGTCGGTCTTCTCACCGGCGACAACGCCATCAACGGCGACGCCCCTGTGGTCGTGATGACCACCGAGGTGCTCCGCAACATGATCTACGGCCGCTCAGCGGCGCTCGTCGGTCTGGGCGTCGTCGTACTGGACGAGGTGCACTTCCTGCAGGACACCTACCGCGGGCCAGTCTGGGAGGAGGTGATCATCCACCTGCCGCCGGAGGTGCGCCTGGTGTGCCTGTCCGCCACGGTCTCCAATGCCGAGGAGCTGGCGGCATGGATCACCACGGTCCGGGGGCCGACCGCCGCCGTGATCGAGGAACGCCGGCCGGTGACCCTGGAGAACCTCTTCCTGATCGGTGACCGCACGTCCGATCGGTTGCACCTGCTGCCCACCCTGGTCGACGGGCGGCCCAACCCGGAGGCGCACCGCCTGGACAGCGAGGCCGTCCGCGGCTTCCGCGGCCCACGCCGGGCGGGCCCCCGCCGGAAGCTCTACACGCCGGCGCGCCTGGAAGTCCTGGACCGGCTCGAAGAGGCGTCGATGCTGCCGGCCATCTTCTTCATCTTCAGCCGCAACGGCTGCGACGAGGCGGCGCGGTCGACGACCGCGGCCGGCGTCCGCCTGACCACCGGTGTCGAGCGCGACCGCATCCGCGCCATCGTCGACGACCGCGTGGCCGGCATCGACGACCGCGACCTGGCCGTACTGGGCTACGGGCCATTCCTCGCCGGGCTGGAGGCCGGCGTCGCCGCCCACCACGCAGGGATGGTCCCGCCGTTCAAGGAAGCCGTGGAGGCGTGCTTCACCGAGGGGCTGGTCAAGATCGTGTTCGCCACCGAGACGCTGGCTGTCGGGATCAACATGCCGGCCCGCACGGTCGTGATCGAGAAGCTGAGCAAGTTCACCGGCGATCACCACGAGTTCCTCAGTCCCGGCGACTACACGCAGCTCACCGGACGGGCGGGGCGCCGGGGCATCGACGAGCGGGGCTACGCCGTGGTCCTGTGGAGCCCCTTCGTTCCCTTCGACCAGGTGTCGGCCCTGGCTTCGAGCCGTTCGTACCAGCTCAGCTCGGCGTTCCGCCCGACCTACAACATGACGGCCAACCTCGTCCGCTCCTACACCCGCGAGGAGGCGCACCACCTTCTCAACCTGTCCTTCGCGCAGTACCAGGCCGACCGCCACGTGGTGCGCATGGAGACGCGGCTCGAACGACGTGAGGCCCAGCTCCACGAGCTGCGCCAGCAGGCCGTCAGTCCCTACGGTGATCTCGAGGAGTACCGGCGCCTGCGCGAGGGGCGCGCTCGCGCTCCCAGGAACGATGATGCCATCGACATCGCGCTGATGAAGCTGCGGCCGGGGGACATCATCTCGGTCGACCGCGGCCGGCTGGGCGGACGGGTGGCGGTCCTCACATCGGCCCGGCGCAAGGGCGCGATGAAGGTCCAGGTGCTGAGCACCACAGGGCTCTCGGCCCACCTGTCGGCCAGCGACTTCGACGAGGTGCCGCGGCCACTCGGCCGCATCGAGCTCCCGACGCCGTTCGCGCCCAACCGTCAGCAGTTCCAACGCCAGGTGGTGCGGATGCTGGCCAAGGCGCCGGTCGGCGGGGCCAAGCACCGCCGATCCCGCCCGACACGGGACGCCGCCGAGCCCGCAGCCGACCACCCCGTGTCCGACGATCCCCACCTGCGTGACCGGCTGCGCGCCGCCAGTCAGGCCGATCGGGCCGCTCGAGAGATCGAGGACCTGCGCACACGGATCGATGGGCGCAGCCAGTCCGTATCCCACCGATTCGATCGGGTGCTGCGGATCCTCGAGTCATGGGACTACGTCGAGGGATGGTCGCTCACCGCCGCCGGACTCCGGCTGGCCGGCTTCTTCCACGAGTGCGACCTGCTCGTGGTCGAGGCTCTGCGCCAGGGCCACCTCGACGGACTGGAGCCGGCCGACCTGGCCGGGTTGGCCTCGGTGTTCAGCTACGAGCACCGCAGCCCCGAGCCGCCGCCGCTGCCGTGGTTCCCCTCCCGGGAGGTGCGCAAGCGCTGGGAGGCGATCGAGTCGCTGTCCCGCGAGCTGCGCCAGGCCGAGGAAGATGCCGGCCTCCCGCTCACGCGAGCTCCCGACGCGACCTTCGTCGCCATCGCCCACGGATGGGCCTCAGGGCAGTCCTTCGCCACGGTCGTGGAGGACGAGGAGCTGTCGGGCGGCGATTTCGTCCGCACGATGAAGCAGCTCATCGACCTGTTGCGTCAGCTCGCCCTGCTGGCCTTCGAGGACGACACCCGGGAGGCCGCTCGGGTGGCGGCCGAGCGCCTGTTCCGGGGCGTAGTGGCGGCCTCGACCGCCATCGACCTGGAGGACGACGACGAGGACGAAGCCGGCGAGGACGCGCTGCGCTCGACCGCGCCGTGACGATCCGGCGCGGACAGGACTGGGGACACCGCGGCTCGCGGCCGGCCGACCTTTTCGAGGTGGCCGACGACGCGGCCGCCGGCGCCGCGGTGACCCGTTGGCGCCGGGCGGGCGAGCCCCTGCGACCGATCGGTTTGCGCAGTGGTGACCTCTGCCGGACGCTGGGGGCAGGGTCGGGCGGGCAGCGCCTCGGGGCGGAGATCGCCGAGTTCACCGTGGACCTCGGTGTGGTCGAGCTCGACGGAGTGGACCACTGGTTCGTGAGCCACCTCGTGGCCAGGCGGTCCTGGTGGCGGGGCGAGGTCGTGGTCGCCATGAACGCGCAGTTCCTCGGGTCGTGGGACGTCGCCCCGCGGGGCCATCCCAACGACGGTCGCCTCGACGTGGTGCGGGCCGCCGATCTACCGCGGCAGGAGCGGTGGAAGGCGTGGCGGCGACTTCCTGCAGGCACGTACCTGCCTCACCCCGGAATCGACGTCCGGTCGGTGCCCGCGCTCGAATTGGACCTCCGCCGCCGGCTGACCGTGCGACTCGACGGCCGGGTGGTGGGGGAGGCCGACCGTCTCGCCCTGAGGGTGGAGCCTGACGCGCTCACCGTGTGCGTCTGACGGCATCGCTCCTAGGGTGCCGCCCCATGGATGCCCACCCCACCAGCCGCGCCGCGATGGACCTCGAAGCGCTGAAAGCCTCGGCCTGTGCCGAGGTCGACCGCTGGGCCGACCGTCTCGTGGGTGTGGCCCGGCAGATCCACGCCCAGCCGGAGTTGGCTTACGAGGAGCGGTTCGCCCACGACCTGCTGACCGGTCTGCTGGAAGAGGCCGGGCTGGCTCCGGAGCGCTCCGCCCTCGGCTTCGAGACCGCGTTCCGGGCCGCGGCCGGTTCGTCCGGGCCGACCGTCGCCGTGCTGTGCGAGTACGACGCGCTCCCGGGGATCGGCCACGCCTGCGGGCACAACGTGATCGCGGCGGCGGGTCTGGGGGCCGCCCTGGCCACCGCGCCACTCGCCCGAGGTGGGCTCGGCCGGGTCGTGGTGCTGGGCACGCCGGCCGAGGAGGGCGGCGGCGGCAAGATCGAACTGGCCCGACGCGGCGCCTTCGACGGGATCGACGCCGCCATGATGGTGCACCCGGCCGACGCCGACCTGTCCAACATGGACTGCGTCGCCATCCAGCAGCTCGAGGTGACCTTCAGCGGCGAGGCGGCGCACGCCGCGGCCGCACCGCACAGGGGACGCAACGCCCTCGACGCGGCCGTGCTCGGCTACCTCAACGTCGCCGCGCTGCGCCAGCACATCCGGCCGACCGAGCGGATCCACGGCATCTTCACCAGGGCCGGCGACAAGCCGAACATCGTGCCCGACCACGCGGCGGCACTGTGGTACGTCCGCTCCGACACCATCGAGACGCTGCAGCCGTTGAAGCAGCGGGTGCTGGCCTGCCTCGAGGCGGGTGCGGCGGCCGCCGGGTGCTCCTGCGAGCACGCGTGGGACAACCACCCCTACGCCGACATGCGCGACAACGGCCCCATCGGCGCGGCCTACGCGGCCAACGCCGCCCGGCTGGGACGGGTGGTGACGGCGCCGGACCAGGCTCACCGGGTGGTGGGATCGACGGACATGGGGAACGTGAGCTACCTGGCTCCCTCGATCCACCCCATGATCAAGGTCGCGCCGGAGGGAGTGCCCATCCACACCCCGGAGTTCGCCCGGTACGCCGGCCGCGAGGAGGCCGATCGCGCCGTCCTGGACGGCGCCAAGGCCATGGCCATGACCGTGGTCGACCTCTGGGCCGACGCGGCGGTCTTCGCCGCCGCCCGGGCGGAGTTCGAGCGCGCCACGGCGGGCGCGCCCAGCCCGCTCTGACGCAGCCCACCTGCCGCGCCGCCGTCGGCCCAGGTCACCGGCCATCCCGGGAAGCTCGTGGGGCCACCCCTAGCATGACCGCTCGTGACGATGTACGTCTCGGAGTCGTTCACGCCCGACGAGGAGGACCTGCTCCGGCGCTACTTCACCAACCTGGACGGCCCGGTCTTCGCCCTGGTCAACCTGCCCGAGGTGGTCAAAGGCGCGCTGTTCGCCCGCTACTCCCGCAGCGCGAAGAGCCTGCGCCGCCTCTTTCTGGACGAGTTCGTCGGCGAGCTGGACGTCTCGGGTGACCACAGTTTGGACGCCACGGTCGGCCTGCGCCGGGCCGAGGACCTGTACGAGAAGGTGTTCGTCGAGTACGGCGACGACTCGGTGGCCCAACTGGGCGGCGTGCATCTGGCCTGCGAGCAGGCCTCGAACCTGCTGACGAAGATCCTGGAGTGGGGCCGGCTGGCCAGCTACCTGGAGCAGAGCACCCGCTACATCGCTTACGACGCTCGTCTCGGCGGTCGCTATCGCTACTACCGCGACCTTTCGATCCTGTCGTCCTCGCTCGGCACCCGCTACGTGGGTGATCTCGACCGGTTGTTCGACACCTACGGCCAGCTGATCGAGATGGTGCAGGAGCACGTCCGCGCCACCGTCCCCAAGCAGCGGGGCGACAGCGACTTCGTCTACCGGCAGGCCACCAGGGCCAAGGCGCTCGACGCCGTGCGGGGCGTGCTGCCGGCAGCCTCACTGTCGAACGTCGGTATCTACGGCTCTGGGCAGGCCTTCGAGGCCCTGCTGCTGCGCATGCGCAGCCATCCGCTGCCCGAGGCCGCCACCTACGCCGAGCTCATGCTGCACGAGCTGCGCAAGGTCATCCCGAGCTTCCTCCGCCGCGTCGATGTCCCCGACCGCGGTGGAGCGTGGAGCGACCACCTGGAGCGGACCCGCACCGCGACAGCCGAGGTCGTCTCCCAACTGTTCGACGGCGAGGCGCCCGAGGACACGCCCGAGGTCAGCCTGGTCGATTGGGATCCCGCCGGCGAGGACAAGCTGCTGGCCGCCATCTGCTACGCGTCGTCCACGCTGCCCGAGCGTCAGATCGAACGCCTGGTCCAGCGGCTCTCCGCCGACGAGCGGATCAGCCTCCTCCATGCCTACGTGGGGCAGCGGGAGAACCGTCGCCACAAGCCTGGGCGGGCCTTCGAGCGCATCGACTACCGATTCGACGTGCTGTCGGACTACGGCGCCTTCCGTGACCTGCAGCGGCACCGGCTCCTGACGATCGAATGGCAGCCGCTCACGCCGCATCATGGCTACCTGCGCCCTGAGCTGGTCGACGCCGCCGGGGGCGCGAGCGCCTTCGACGCCGCCATGGCGCGGTCGGCCAGCCTCCACGACGCTCTGGCCGGGCCCTTTCCGGCGCAGGCGGCCTACGCCGTGTCGATGGCGTTCCGAGTGCGCTACGTCATGCAGTTCAACGCCCGCGAAGCACTGCACCTGCTGGAGCTGCGCAGCGCCCCCCAGGGCCATCCGTCGTACCGGCGGATCGTCCTCGAGATGCACCGACTCATCGCCGAACAGGCCGGGCACCGGGCGGTGGCGGCGGCCATGCGGCATCTCACGCAGGAGGCCCCCGCCCTCGAGCGCCTCGAATCCGAGCGGCGCGCCGAGGTCCGACGGTCGGCCCAACCCTTTACCTGAGGTCGAGATACTCTCACGCTCAGGTCGAGGTGGTGTTGCCCTCGACCTGTAGTGATGGTCTATGGTGGCGGCGACGGCGCGGGTGGCCAGGAGGATCGATGGCCCGTGCTACCCACCGCCTGCATACCGGTGCCGGCGCGCGTCTCGCCGCGGGCATGGCGCTGGCGTGGACGCTGGTCGCGCTGCTGGCGACGCCCGCGTTCGGCGCGGAGCACGAGGTGCGCTCGGGGGAGAACCTGACCTCGATCGCTCGCCGCTACGGGGTGTCG
>DASTFY010000304.1:0-2194 GCA_035719525.1 Acidimicrobiales bacterium | reverse complement strand
CGCACGTACTTGATGGTCCCCCACACGGCCAGCCACCCCGCCAGCCCCGAGGTGATGATCCCCACGATCATCGGGGTGACGAGACCGTCCGGGATGCCATCGCCGATCAGCTGCGCCATCTTGAAGACCACCGCGCCCGAGGTCACGGGTATGGCCATCAGGAAGCTGATCCGGGCCGCCGAGTCGCGGGTGAAGGTCAGGAAGCGGCCGGCCGTGATCGTGATCCCCGAACGGGACGTGCCCGGGTTCAGCGCCAGCACCTGCGCCGCGCCGACCAGCAACGCGTCACGGCGGCCGAAGCCGTCGACCGTCCGGACGCTCTTCGACCGCTGGTCGGCCCACCCGAGCAGCAAGCCGAACACGATCAAGGAGACGGCGATCAGAGGGATGGTGCCGAGCTTCTCGTCGATGGTGTCACCGAACAGACCGCCCACGAGGAAGGCGGGGATCGACGAGAGCACCAGCAGCCACGCCAGCCGGCCTTCTGGTGTGATCGGCTCCCGTCGGTGGAGCACGGCCCGCACGCCATCGCGCGCGTACACCGTGAGGTCGCGCCAGAAGTACGCCACCACTGCGATCAGCGTCCCGATGTGCAGCGCCACGTCGAAGGCCTTCTCGACGCTGTTGTCGTCGAAGTCGTTCCATTCGAACAGCCACGGCACCAGCAGCAGGTGGCCCGAGGACGAGATGGGGAGGAACTCCGTCAGTCCCTGGACGATGCCGAGGATGATGGCGTGGTAGATGGGCACGGGTTCTCACTCACGACGGCGACAGGTCGGCGGCACGCTACGCGGCGCGCACCACGCCGAGCGGCGGCGGCCAACCGGGGCGTAGGCAGGAAGAAGGATTTCAGGCCGACGTGCTCGGCACGATGCGCGGCCGCCACGCTCGGTGGGGATCGCAGTGGTGGCCGACGACCCTGCCCTGCGGAAGCTTGGCCAGGAAGTCAGCCGGTCCATCGAAGTCCGGCATCTCGACGTACGCGGCGCCGATGGCGTCGGGTACGTGCGCATCGCTGCCGGCTCCCGCCCGCAGGTCGCGCTCCCGGGCGAACGCCCCCGCCCGCTCGTTGAGGCTGGGCAGGGCGGTCTTGGCGTTGAAGACCTCGAGGGCATCGACCAGGCCGTCGTCCACCAGTTCGACGAGGGCCGCCTCGGCCAGGTTGCGGCGCAGCGGATCGAAGGGGTGCGGGATGTACACCACGCCGCCCTGGGCGCGGATCCGGCGCGCCGCTTCGGCTGGCGGGATCCCGAAGGGAACCCGCTCCGTGAGGAACAACCCGATGATCTCGCCCGCGTGGGTGCGCAGCTCCTCGCCCACGATCACCCGGCAGGGCAGGCGACCCGCGAGCTCCTGCGCACCCCGGACGGCGTTGTGATCCGTGACGCACAGCACGTCGAGGCCGGCCGCGAGCACCGCCTCCTCGAGTTCCTCGGGCGTCGTGGTCGAATCGCCCGACCACATGGTGTGGCTGTGCAGATCGACCCTGACCCACCCGTGGCGACGGGGATCGGCCAGGTGGGGATGACGCTCGATGGCCTGAGCGGCAGCCTCCCCCACCCGGTCAGGCCCCGCTCATCGTCACGTCCCGGATGACCAGCGAGACCCCGGCTGCGCCCATGGGGAGCCATTCGACGTCGCCACCGACCTCGTCGACGTCCTTCAGCATCTTCTGCAGGGTCGACGCGATGGTGAACTCGCGCACCGGCTCGGCCAGCTGCCCCTGACGGATCATCAGCCCGGAGGCGCCGGTGGAGAAGTCGCCCGAGACCGGGTTCACGCCCGAATGGAGCCCCTGCACCATCTGGATGAGGACGCCCTCGTCCACGTCGGCCACCAGCTCGGCCTGGGTGCGGGTACCAGGGACCAGCGAGAGAGCGAGGCAACCGCAGCCCGGTGTCGACTTGAAGCCCCCCCTCGTGGCGTTGCCGGTGGAGGCCGTGCCGCTGCGGCGGGCGCTGTAGCTCGACTGGACGAACTGCTGCAGCAGGCCCCCTTCGATCAGGACGTTGCGCCGTGTCGCCAGGCCTTCACCGTCGATCTCGCTGGCAGTGTAGGCCAACGGGTTGGTCGGGTCGTCGATCAGGGTGAGGTTCGGGGCCGCCACGTCCTCGCCGATGCGGCCGGCGAAGATCGAGCGCCCCTTGAGCACGGCCTCGCCGTTCAGGGTGGAGCCGATGATGCCGATGAGCTG
>DASTFY010000303.1:0-2217 GCA_035719525.1 Acidimicrobiales bacterium | reverse complement strand
GTCGATGGCCGGCATCCCGTTCTTCGTGAACGAGGACGTCTACATGCTGACCGGTGCCAACGGCGGCAGCCTCTTCGACGCCAAGGGCCAGCCCGCCCTCGAGAGCCCCCAGGTGCTCGGGATGCTGGAGTTCTGGAAAAAGCTCAAGCCGTACCTGCCGCCGGGCTGGGCCTCGCACGACTACCTGGAGACGCTGTCGGCCTGGGCCACCGGCAAGACCGCCTCGGTGTACATGTGGGGCCGGACCGCGGGCTACATCGACCAGTACGCGCCGCCCGACAAGCGCAACCCGGACGTCTTCCAGGTCTGGCCGAAGACCACCGGGCCGCTGGGCAAGGCGCCCCTCACGCAGTTCGACAACGAGCCGTGGGTGATCTACGCCGACGCGCCCGCCGACGAGAAGGCGGCGGCCCGCGAGTTCCTCAAGTTCTTCTTCAAGCCCGAGAACTACCGGAAGCACTGCGACTCGGTCCCCGTGCACATCCTGTCCATCTACAAGTCCGACTTCCAGGACCCGAGCTACCTGAACCACCCCGAGCGCAAGCGCTGGAAGCCCTGGCTCGACGCCCAGCTCAAGTGGGTGGAGATGGGTCGCGCGCATCCGCTCCTCGTCTGCAATCCTGACGACATGCTGGTCCCCTGGATCGGCGACGTCGCGGCGGCGCCCATCCTGGCCGACATGGTCATGGCCGTGGTCGAGAAAGGCAAGGACCCGAAGGCCGCCGCCAAGGAAGCCAGCGACAAGATCGTCCGGGACATCATCGGCAAGGCGAAGTGAGTGTTCGCGCGAATACGCGCGAAGCCTGGATCGGCATGGGGCTGCTGCTGCCGTCGGCGGCGCTGATCCTTGCGTTCACGATCTTCCCGGTGGGCTACAACCTGTGGCTGGGGTTCTTCGCGAAGCACTCGCTCCGGCTCACTGCCACGTGGGTGGGCCTGGGCAACTACACGCAGATCCTGGCCGACCCCGACTTCTGGCGCAGCGCCTGGCTGGCGACGGTCTACGCCGTGGGCAGCACGGCCTTGCAGATCGTGGTCGGCGTCGCCGGCGCGCTCATCCTGCACCAGCGCTTCGCGGGCTGCGATTTCTTACGAGGCGTGGCGCTGTTCCCCTACATGATCCCGACGGTCATCGCCGTGTTCGTCTGGCGGTGGCTGATGAACGACCTCTACGGCGTGATCCCCTACGTGCTGAGCACGCTGAGCATCCCAGGCATGCCGGAAGCCTGGCTCACCCACACCACGATCATGTGGGTGCTGATCATCCTGTCGGTGTGGACGTTCTTTCCGTTCGTGCTCGTCAACGTGCTGGCGCGCCTGCAGACGATCTCGCCCGAGCTGTACGACGCCGCGCGGGTGGACGGCGCCTCGGCCGTGCGGCAATTCTTCCACGTCACCCTGCCCCAGCTCCGCAACGTGCTCCTGATCGTCCTCCTCCTGCGCGGCATCTGGATGTTCACCAAGTTCGACGTGCCGTGGCTGCTGGGCTTCGGCGGCGGCGCCGGCGAGGCGATCCGGACGCTGCCGGTCTTCACCTACCAGCGCTCGTTCACGTACTACCAGGCAGGCATGGGAGCGGCGCTCTCCAACGTGATGCTCGCGCTGCTGCTCATGGCGGTGACGATCTACTTCGTCGCCTTCCCGCCGTCGGAGGACGCCACCGATGCGTAAGCGACGGCGGCGGGTCTCCAAGGCGGCAGCATGGGCCCTGCGCATCGGCCTCTTCGTCTTCTGCGCGTTCCCGCTCTACTGGATGGTGGTGTCGTCCTTCAAGGTGAGCCACGAGCTGCTGGCCTCGCCCCCCACGTTCTGGCCCCACGAATGGGAGCTGCGCGCCTACCGCAAGCTCTTCTACGAGACCAACTTCTGGGTCTACTTCCAGAACACGATCCTGGTGTCGGCCATCACGACGCTCATCGTCCTCGTGGCCGGCGTGATCGGCGCCTACAGCCTCACCCGCTACGCTTTCCGCGGCCGCACGCTGGTGGCGCGCCTGACCTTGCTGGCCTACATGTTCCCGCCGATCATCATGCTGGTGCCGCTGTTCCTAGTGGCCCGCCAGTTCGGCCTCACCAACTCGCTCCTGGGCCTCGCCCTCACCTACATCTCGTTCGCACTACCCTACGCGCTGTGGATCCTGAGAGCGTTCTTCCAGTCCATCCCCATCGAGCTCGAGCACGCCGCCCTGATCGACGGAGCCAACCGGGCGCAGGCTCT
>DASTFY010000302.1:0-4833 GCA_035719525.1 Acidimicrobiales bacterium | reverse complement strand
GCCACGGCCGGGTGGTCGACCAGCGCCGACTCGACCTCGGTGGTCGAGATGCGGTGGCCGGACACGTTCATCACGTCGTCGACCCGGCCCAGCAGCCACAGGTAGCCGTCGGCGTCGACCTTGGCGCCGTCCCCCGCGAAGTAGCGGCCGGGAAAGCGGCTCCAGTAGGTCTCCTGATACCGCTCCGGATCTCCCCAGATGCCGCGGAGCATGGCCGGCCATGGCCGGGTCAGCGTGAGGTAGCCGCCGCCCCGCTCGACGACGCGGCCGCGGTCGTCGACCAACTCGGCCCCGATGCCGGGCAGCGGGAACGTGGCCGAGCCAGGCTTGAGCGTCGTCGCTCCTGGAAGCGGGCTGATCATGATGGCCCCGGTCTCGGTCTGCCACCACGTGTCGACCACAGGGCAGCGGCCGCCGCCGATGTGCTCCCAGTACCACATCCACGCCTCTGGGTTGATGGGCTCACCCACGGACCCGATGAGCAACAGCGACGACAGGTCGTGCTGGGCCGGCGCGGCGTCGCCCCACTTCATGAACGTACGGATCGCCGTCGGGGCGGTGTAGAACTTCGTCACCTTGTACTTCTCGACGATGGACCAGAAGCGGTCGTTGCCGGGGAAGTTGGGGACGCCCTCGTACATCACGCTCGTCGCCCCGTTGGCCAGTGGCCCGTAGACGATGTAGCTGTGGCCGGTGACCCAGCCGATGTCGGCGGTGCACCAGTACACGTCGGTGTCCTCGTGGAGGTCGAACACGTACTTGTGCGTGAAGGCGACCTGCGCCAGATAGCCGCCGCTGGTGTGCATGATGCCCTTGGGCTTGCCCGTCGTGCCCGAGGTGTAGAGCAGGTACAGGAGCTGCTCGGCGTCCATAGGCTCGGCTGGGCAATCCGCCCCGGCCTCGGCCATGAGGTCGTGGTACCAGTGGTCGCGACCGTCGGCCATGTCGACCGGGTTTTCGCCCCGCCGCACGACGACGACGCTCTCGATGGACGGTGTGGTCTCCAGGGCCACATCGGCCTGGGGCTTCAGCGGAAAGACCTCGCCCCGCCGGTGGCCGCCGTCGGCCGTCACCAGCACCTTGGCCTCGGCGTCGTTGATCCGATCGGCCAGGGCGGCGGAGGAGAACCCGCCGAACACCACGCTGTGCGGGGCACCGATGCGGGCGCAGGCCAACATGGCCACGGCCGCCTCCGGGATCATCGGCAGGTAGATGTTGACGCGGTCGCCCCGCTCGACGCCGAGGCCCTTGAGCACGTTGGCGAAGCGCTGGACCTCGTCGAGGAGCTCGGCATACGTGATGACGCGGGTGTCGCCCGGCTCGCCCTCCCAGTAGAACGCCACCCTGTCGCCCCTGCCGGCGGCCACATGGCGGTCCAGGCAGTTGCGGGCCACGTTCAGCTTGCCGCCCACGAACCACTGGGCGAAGGGCAGGTCCCACTCGCAGATGGTGTGCCACTCCTCGTCCCAGTCCAGCAGCGCAACGGCCTGGCGCGCCCAGAAGCCCTGGTCGTCGACGGCCGCCTCGTCGTAGAGGAAGGTGCCGGCGGCCAGCGAGGCCTCCTTGAACTCCTCCGGCGGTGGGAACGTGCGGTTCTCCAGCAGCAGGTCGTCGATGGCCCTCGTCGACTCCTCGGCCATGTGCGATACCCCCAGGGACGTGCGGCACGGACCCGGCGAATCTAGCCGTGGGCCTCCGCCGCGGACCGTCCCGCGTGCGGGCTGCTCCTCCCGCCGACCCAGATCAGCGTTCGCGTCCGCATCCGACGCCACCCTGGCGTATTCGCCTGTGTCGACGGATTCCGCGCTGAGCGCGGGAATCACCGACACAACCGCTCGGTGCATCGCTGCGCCGGCGTACCGCCGGCGTTCGCGTCCGCATACGGCGTCAGCTTGACCACCGATGCGGACCTGAACGCTCTGGTGAGACCTCGGCCACCAACCGCCTGGCGGTCACTCGATCACCCACTCGGCCACGGTGAAGGCGCCGAGGCCGGAGGGGTCGGTGAGCGCCTCGGCCTCCCGGATCCGGCTGCGGGCGGCCAGCGCGGCGAGGTCGGGCGCAGCCGCCTTGGTCGCCCACACGCGGCGACCTTCCTCCACCAGTCCGTCGAGGCCGTGGACGCGCAGGAACTCGGTTTGCGTCTGGACCTGCGTCGGCGCAGGGAGCTGGTCGAGCGCGAGATCGGCGGTGATGTCCTGCCGGCCCGGCTCCGCCAGATAGTGCGAACCCGGCTGGTGGGCGCGGTAGGTCCGGAGCCACTCCCGCCACGGCCGGGCGGCCATCTCGGCCGTGGTGCGAGCGTAGTCGAGCACGATCAGGCGTCCCTGCTGCAGGCTGGCGACGGTGTCCTCCACCCACTCCGCCGCCTCCTCCTGCACCGGGGCGCGGGCTCCGTGCGGGGCGACGACAGGAAGGCAGGCCGGCACGACGTCGAACGGTCGGAGGAGCTCGACGAACCGCCCGTCCGAGCCGAGATCGACGTGGGCCTCGCGCCATCCGCCGTCGAAGACGGCCAGGCGGAACGGCAGGTTGTCGAGCAGCTCGTTGGCCACGACCACACCGACCAACGAGCCGTGCGGTCGATTCGTCACCGATTCGACGGGGAGGTCGATGTGGTGTGCACGCTGGGGCAGTGACCGCTCGACGGCGAAGTAGCGCAGCGCGCCCGCGGCCAGCACGTCCGGTCGGGCGGCGAGGACGGTCCGGGCCAAGGTGCCAGGGCCGGCACCGGCGTCCACCAGCACGAAGGGCCGAGGCCGGCCCAACTCCGCCCACCAGGTGTCGAGCGCGCGTGCGAGCACCGCACCGAACAGCGGGCCCACCTCCGGTGAGGTGACGAAGTCGCCCGATCGTCCGCCGGCCCGGCCCCCCGCGGCGTAGAAGCCGGCCCTCTCGTCGTAGAGCGCGGCCTCCATGAAGACCGGGAAGGGCAGCGGGCCGTCCTGGCGGATCCGGTCGGCCAGCCGAGCGGCGAGATCGCCGCCCGCGCCCATCAGGGGGCGAGCGCGTCGGTGAACGAACCCAGGTCGCCGTAGCGGAGGACGACCTGCGGGACGATCCCGATGACGAGGGTGACGACGGTGGTGAGCCCGAGGGCGAGCGTCAGCGGCTGGGGAACGCGGATCGGGGCGACGTCGCCGTCGGGTGCATCGCGCATCCACATCGCCCGCATCACCCGGCCGTAGTAGCCGAAGGCGACAACCGAGTTCACCGCACCGATCACGGCCAGCACCGCACCGGCGGTCGTGCCCGGCGAGAGCACGGCGGTGAACACGGTGAACTTGGCGATCCATCCGCCGAGCGGCGGCACGCCGGCGAGCGAGGCGAGGAAGATCGTCATCACCGTGGCCAGGCCGGGCGCGTAGCTGAAGAGGCCGTTGTAGCTGGAGATCTCGCCCGAGCGGGTCTTGCGGGCGACCGCCAGCACAACGGCGAAGGCGCCCAGGTTGGTGGCCGCGTACACGATCAGGTACGTGATCACGGCCTGCAGCGAGTCCGCCCGGGAGCCCGGGTCGCCGGCCACCGCCAGGGGCATCAGGATGAAGCCACCCTGGCTGATGGAGGAGTAAGCCAGCATGCGCACGATGTTGGTCTGGCGCAGCGCCACGACGTTGCCGACGGTCATGGTCAGCGCGGAAAGGACCCAGAACAGCGGCTCGTAGACCTCATGGGCCGAGGGGAAGCCGACGTACAGCAGCGTCACGAGCGCCACGAACCCCGCCGCCTTCGAGGCCACGGACAGGAACGCCGTGATCGGCGTCGGCGCGCCCTCGTAGGTGTCGGGCGCCCAGGTGTGGAACGGCACCGCCGAGACCTTGAAGGCGAAGCCGACCACGATGAAGACGACGGACAGCGAGATCACCGGCACGTTGCCGCTCTCGGCCACGGCCTCAGCGATGCCCGTCAGCAACGTGGTCCCGGCCACGCCGTAGAACAGCGACATGCCGTAGAGCATCACGGCCGAGGCGAACACGCCGAGCAGGAAGTACTTCATCCCGGCCTCGTTGCTCTTCTCGTCCCGCTTGCGCCAGGCCGCCAGCATGTACGCGGGGATGGAAAGGAGCTCCAGCGCAACGAAGATGCTGATCAGGTCCCGGCTCGAGGCCATCATCACCATGCCCAGGATCGAGCTCAGCAACAGGAAGTAGTACTCGCCCTGGTAGTAGTCGCCCTCCTCCACGTAGGTGGTCGACAGCAGGATCACCACGTAGCCGGCCAGCAGGAACAGCGCTTTCACGACGAGCGCGAAGTTGTCGACCACGTAGCCGCCACCGAACATCGACCGGTCGACACCGTCCACGGCCAGCGTCACCAGCGGCACCATCGCGGCCAGCAGACCGAGACCGGCGATGGTCGACGTGGCCCACTTCTGGCGCTCCGGGAGCAGAAGGTCGGCGACCAGCACGACCACGATGGCGCCGGCGAGGACGATCTCGGGCGCGAGCGCGTGGTAGTCGACAGCGGGCGACTGCCACGGTGCCTGCTGGGCCAGGAGCATCACGGCCTCACTCGCCGTACGCCTGCAGGGCCAGGTCGACCGCCGGGCTCATGACGCTGAAGAGGAGGTTGGGGTAGATGCCCAGCACGAGGATGGCGATGAGCAGCGGCGTCCACGCGATCCACTCGGGCGTCTCGACATCGTGGATGTGGCCGTCGTGGGCGAACTCCGGGGTCGGCTCTCCGAAGGCGGTGCGCTGGTACAGCCACAGCAGGTACGCGGCAGCCAGCACCGTGCCCACCGCGACGAACACCATGTAGACGCGGAACAACTCCACCGACAGCCCTTCGACCGGGCTGTAGGCCGACAGGATCGCGGGGAACTCGCCCCAG
>DASTFY010000301.1:0-6809 GCA_035719525.1 Acidimicrobiales bacterium | reverse complement strand
TGCGGAAGCGCAGCGGGACGGTCGTCGCCTCAGCCAGGACGGGGATCAGAACTTCTCGGTCGGCCGCCGCGCTGGCCTCCGATCGAACCCATGGAGAGGCCACCGACGCCGTTGACCAAATGACGATGACGGCCGCCGCGTCGCCGAGCTCCCGCTCGATGACTGCATCGAAGCTGTGGCCGGGCACCAGCTGGCGATCCCACCACACGCTCCACCCGCGCTCCTCCAGCACTGCCGCGAGCTGCTGAGAGACCGCTTGATCCTCACGGGCGTAGCTGATGAAAAGGTCTGCCATCGCGTCCGACCTCCGGACTCCTGGCTGGGGCCATCGCCGAGATGGCGGCGGGACCCGTTCAGAACATGAGAGCAGCCATCATCGAGGCTGATACACCCGCCCGGGGCCGACCGACCCTGCTGATCCGGTCATTTTTCGCTCGAGCGGGCCATGACCTCGCGTAGCCACAGCGCGCTGTCCTTCGGGGTGCGCACCATCGTGTCGTAGTCGACGTGGACGATCCCGAACCGGGGCCAGTACCCTTCGTGCCACTCGAAGTTGTCGAAGGCCGACCACACGAAGTAGCCGAACACGTCGATCCCGTCCCGGACCGCGCGCTCGAGCGCCTCCAGGTGGGCGGCCAGGTACGCAATGCGGCGATCGTCGGCGACCCGACCATCGATGAGCGGGTCGTCGAACGCGGCGCCGTTCTCGGTGATGGCCACCGGTGGGAGCTGCGGGTACGTCGCCCGCATCCAGGTGAGCAGGTCGACCAATCCGTCGGGGGTCACCGGCCAGCGCAGGTCCGTCACCACCTCGGTGTCGGCGACGAGTTGTGCCGGGCCGGCGAACGGGTAGGACCAGGGCCGGGAGGGATCGGCTCCCGGGCCGAGGACGAGGGCGTTGTAGTAGTTGACGCCCAACCAGTCGAGCGGCGCGGCGATGGTCTCCGGATCGCCCGGCTGGACCAGGTCGCCGATGACCGGTGCGAGGTCGTCCAGGACGTCGGCCGGGTAGGCGCCGGCCAGCAAGGCGTCGAGGAACCACCGATTGACCATCCCGTCGATCCTGCGGACGGTGTCCTCGTCGACGCCATCCCTGCCGACCACGGGGGCGGGGTTCAGGACCACGCCGACCCGGCCGGCGGGGCGCACGGCGCGGATGGCGGCGGCGGCCAGGCCGTGGCCGAGCAGGAGGTGATGGCTGGCGGCCACGGCCGCCGCCGCGTCGCGCTGGCCCGGCGCGTGAATTCCTGAATAGTGCCCGAGATAGGCGGCGCACCATGGCTCGTTGAGCGTGGCCCAGTGCGTGACCCGGTCACCCAGGCGCGCCGCCACCAGCCCGGCGTAGTCGGCGAACCATGAGGCGCTGGCCCGCGCCGGCCAGCCGCCGTCGTCCTGGAGCGTCTGGGGCAGGTCCCAGTGGTAGAGCGTGGGATACGGCTGCAGGCCGGAGTCGAGCAGTTCGTCGACGAGCTGATCGTAGAAGCCCAGCCCGGCGCGGCTGCCGGGCCCGCGGCCCGTGGGCTGCACCCGCGGCCACGAGATCGAGAAGCGGTAGGCGTCGAAGCCGAGCTCGGCCAGCAGCTCGATATCGGACCCGTGGCGGTGGAAGTGGTCGATGGCTACGTCCCCGGTGGCCCCCCCCGTGATCCGGCCGGGTTGGCGGCCGAACGTGTCCCAGATCGACGGTCCCTTGCCGTCCTCCTGGCTGGCTCCCTCGATCTGGAAGGCCGAGGTGGCCGCGCCCCAGACGAAACCCGGTGGCAGGCGCAGCTTCAGCTCCGGCCGAGAGGCCGGTTCGGTCCAGACCACAGCGGCGACGGTCAGTGGAGGCGAGCGTCGGTGGCCCGCAGCCGGGCCACCACCTTCTCGAGGAGCTTGAGCGTGATGTCGGGGTGCTCGAGCAGCACCGGGCGAAGGGTGATCGAGGCCAGGGACAGCGTGTGCAGGTCCTCGATGGCGGTGACCGTGGCCGAGCGGGGCTGGCGATCGATGACCGCCATCTCGCCGAAATAGTTGCCGGGGCCGAACTCGGCCAGGACCTGGTCGCCCACCGACACCCGTGCCTTGCCGCTCACGATCAGGTGGAAGCGGCCGCTCTGGTCCCCTTCGGCGACGACGACGTCGCCCGCGGCGAACTGGTAGTCCCTGGCCACGTTGGCGAGCACGTCCAGCTCGCGGGGCTCCAGCTCGGCGAAGAGATCGACGGCGCGGAGGCTGGCCGCGGACGGATGCTGCTCGGTGTTCGCCTGCTTGCGGGCCATGGATCCTCCTGCCACCTGCCACTCGGACGCTCGGCCCAGCGTAGGCGGTCCCGGCCGGGCCGCTGACCGCCCAGCGCGAGCCCACTCGGACCGGCTCAGACGGCGCTCCGGGGCTAGGTGAAGCGGAACTCGGCGCGGTGGACCGTGCCGTCGTCGAGGGCCAGCGTGAAGGTCGCGCACGAGCCCCTCCAGGACCGCTCCGTGCGCCACGTGTACGCGTAGGTCCGCACGCCCGGGATGAACAGCGGAGCGGGCCCGACGAACGAGGCGTCGGTGGCGGTGCCGATCGGTGCGCCCGTGGCACAGTCCTTGCGCTGCACGGTCGGGGTCGACGCCGCCGGATCGGCGCCCTGGAAGCCACCGAGGCGGAACCGGATGGCGATGGGCACCCCGGCGATCGTGGTGTTGACGTCCGGGGGATTCTTGATCGGAGCGAGGAAGCCGGTGAACGCCCACACCACGTTGACCGTCGTCGTGTCGACCGCGGTCGCGCCCGACTGGTCGGTGACGCGGACCGTGACCGTCCGGGTGGCCGGAGCCTGGTCGGCCCCGGCGGCGAAGGTCACCGACGCGCCGGGTGATTCGAACATGCCGTCACCGTCGAGGTCCCAGGCGAAGCTCAGTGTTCCCCCTTCGGGGTCCGTCCCGGTCGCAGTCAGGGTCATCGAACCCCCCTCGACGACCGTGTACGGCCCGCCGGCGTCGACCGTTGGGCCCCCGGAGTCCAGGGCCAGGCCCACGATCAGCGGATCGTGATCGGAGGCCCGGAACGGGGTCGGCGCGAAGAGGCTGGCGATCTGACCGGCCGACTTGAACTCGGTGTTGTAGTCCAGGACCACGGGTTCGTCGGCGTTCGTGTGCCATTCGGCCGCCCCGGTCACCTGGCCCGTGAGCGAGGGGGAGCCGAGGGCGTGGTCCAGGTAGCCGGACTGGCCCTGGAAGACGAAGGAGTACGCGTCTGCCCCGAGCGCCTGCTGGATGAGGTTGGTGTAGCCCCCGCCCACGAGCGTGTCGATGGGCGTCTCCATGGCATAGGCGTTCAGGTCCCCGATGATCAGCACATCGGGGTCGCCGGACCCCGTTGGATCGGTGGCCAGCCAGTCCACCAGTGCTGCCGCGGCCTGGGTTCGGGTCCCGTTGCAGTTGCCCGATCCGTCACCCGTGTCCGGGTCGCCGACGTCGTTGCAGTCGGAGCCCTTCGACTTCAGGTGGTTGACAGCCACCGTGAAGCCGGCCCCGTCCGCCACCGTCGTGAACGTCTGAGCCAGGGTGGGACGGTTCTTGGTGTCGATGAACCGCGGATCGACCGAGGAGTCCAGCACGGCGAAGGCGCCGACGGGGGTCACCTGCGCCGGCTGGTAGAGCAGGCCGACCCGTATCTCGTCCGTTCCGACGATGCCGGTGTCGATGAACGCGTAGGTACCGGGAGCCGTCGCGGCGTTGAGCCCGGCCACGAGCTCGTCGATGGCGGAGTTGGGACCGGTGTCGTTCTCCAGCTCCATGAGGCCGACTACATCGGCGTCCAACGCGGTGATGGCGGCGACGATCTTGTCCCGCTGCCGGTCCAGCTCCGCGGGCGTGGATGCTCCGCGGGCGGTCGGGAAGCCCCCTCCGGCCCCGTCGCCGTTGAAGTAGTTCAGGACGTTGAACGCCGCCACCTGCACGTCGCCGCCGACGTCCGGCGGTGAGGCCGGCCGGGGGTTGTCCGCCGAGAAGGTGACCGGCCCCACGGGCTGGAGCCGGTAGGCGCCGAAGCGTTGGTCGAGCACGAAGGTCTGCGGAGCCACCGTGTCACCGATGCGCAGGGTGTTCGAGGCACTGAGCCCAGCCGGTTCCGGGTAGCGGATCGGGTCCCGGTTCTGTTGCGTGTTGGCGTCGTCGAGGATGATGCGGCTGCGGTTGTTCAGGTCCTGCAGGGCGATGGCCGGCGGGCCTGGCTCCACCACGGCCGTCGGGTTCGCCAGCCGACCACCGGCGGACAGCGAGACCTCACCGAAGCGCCCGAGGGTGAAGGTCTCGGTGACGGTGAGCGTCCCGGCGTTCTGCACGAGCATGCCCTCGAACCGCTCGAGGTCGTCGATGGCGGCGACGGGGAAGCTGAGCGTGGTCGGCGTGACAGAGGCACCGGCGCCGCACACCGCGACGCTGGTCACGGAGGCCAGCTCTGTGAGCTGGGTGCCGCTCGAGGTGAACTCGGTGATCGTGCCGGTGACCCGAACGACGTCGCCGGCGGCGACGTCCGCACCGGACGAGCCCTGGAAGACGAAGAGCCCCTCGCTGGTCGCGGGATCGGCGTCAGCGTCCGCGTCCTCCTCCTGCACGAAGAAGCCCTGGAGCGCGCCGGAGCCTTGGTGGTCACCGACGACCACGCCCTGCACGGTGACGACCGTGCCGGCGACGGGGCTGGTGGCACCGCTTCCCTGGACTTGGCTGAGAGGGGTGGACGGGCCGGCGCATGGGTCGCCGGTGGAGAAGCCGAACACGACGTCAGCGGCCATGGTGTCCGGTGGATCGTTGGTGTCCTGGTCGCTCACGGCGGCGGCGGCGACCGTGACCGTGCAGGCCTCGCTGGTGGTGAACGGCGCGTCCGGCTGGAGGACGAACGTGGTCGGGCCGCCGGTCACCGTGGCCGGGTGCGCCCCGCTCGTGGCGCAGGAGATGGTGAACCAATCGCCCGTGACCACCACCGGTTCGCTGAAGGTGATGGTCACGGACGCACCGGGCGCCACGTCCCCGGCCCCATCGGCGGGTGAGGTGGTGGTCACGTCGGGAGCGGTGTCGGCGCCGTGGGCGCCGAGCCCGTCGAAGGTGGCGGTGGCGAAGCCGTCCCATTCCAGAGCGGGATCGAACGCATCGGTCGGCGTGGGGTCGCCGGCCTCGATGGCGGCCTTGCGACGCACGGTGTTGTCGGCGGTGCTGGTCAGCCCGGCGCCCCACTCGGTACCGGGGTCGACGCCCGCCTGGCCGATGGAGTCGATGACCACGCCGGCCCGTCGCAGCACGACCGCGTCGTCGCCGTTGAACCAGTTGGAACTGTTCGTCTGGTCGGCTTGGGCAAGGATGCTGGCATTGGCCGATGCCTGGGCGACCACGTACGCGTCGCCATCGGCGACCGATCCGGTCAGGTTGATGGTGAGTCCGGCGACCGGGTTGCCGTTGAAGAAGTACTGGAGGTCGTAGACATCGGCGGCGAGATCGACCAGCGCGCCGGTCCCATTGAAGATCTCGATGGCCTTGTTGTTGCTGGTGCCTTCGACGTACTCCGAGATGAACAGCTCGGTCGGCGCCGCCCCGGCTGGCCTCGGTGGGGTCGCGAGCACCCCTGTCACGCTCAATGCGCACGCGGCCATCGCCGTGACCGTCGCTCGAAGTCCCCGGACTCGCCTCCCGCCTTCGACCATGGACCCGGCCTCCCGTCCTGCGTGCCCGCGGCTCCACACTTGCCGTCCGGCTCCACGAGGTCAAGGCTCCGCGGCCGGGAAACATGCCGCGGATAGGGTCGCGGCTCGCCGTGTTCCTGCGCCAGTTGACCCTCAAGGGCTTCAAGTCCTTCGCCGAAACCACCGCCCTCGCGCTGGAGCCAGGGGTCACCGTCGTCGTCGGGCCCAACGGCAGCGGGAAGTCCAACGTGGTGGACGCCATCGCCTGGGTCCTCGGCGCGCAGGCGCCCAGCAGCGTGCGCAGCCAGAAGATGGACGACGTCATTTTCGCCGGCACCGCCCGCCGCCCCGCGCTCGGCCGGGCCGAGGTCAGCCTCACCATCGACAACGCCCAAGGCCTGCTGCCGATCGAGTTCACCGAAGTAACGATCACCCGGACGCTCTGGCGCTCTGGCGACAGCGAGTACGCCATCAACGGTGTGCCCTGCCGCCTGCTCGACGTCCAGGAGCTGCTCAGCGACTCCGGCGTCGGGCGGCAGCAGCACGTGATCGTCGGGCAGGGCCAGATCGACGGCGTGCTCAGCGCCCGCCCGGAGGATCGGCGGGCCGTGATCGAGGAGGCGGCCGGCGTCCTCAAGTTCCGCAAGCGCAAGGAGCGGGCCGAGCGCCGCCTCGACGCGACCGAGGCCAGCCTGTTGCGGGTCCAGGACCTTCTGCGGGAGGTCCGGCGGCAGCTCCGCCCCCTCGAGCGGCAGGCCGACGCGGCCCGACGGCACGAGGAGGTCGTCGGCGAACTCACCACGCTGCGGGTCCACCTGGCCGGTCGCGAGATCGCCGGGCTACGGCGACGCCTGGAGGCACTGGCGGGCGAGCACCGCGAGCTGGAGGCCGCCGAGGGAGCGATCCGTGGCGCCCTCGCCCGGATGGACACGGAGGTCTTGGCGGCGGAGGCTCGCCTGGCCGCCAGCGGTGCCTCGGACACCGGCGACGCCCTGGTGCGAGTCGAGCAGCTGCGGGAACGGGCCCGCGGTCTGGCGGCCCTGCTCCACGAGCGACGCCGCAGCTACGAACGGGACCGGGTCCAGCTGATGGACGCCAGCGTGGCCGCCAACCTCGAAGCGGACGCCGTTCGACTGCGCTCGGAGCTGGCCGGAGCGCGCCAGGCGCG